>JACCZX010000235.1 GCA_013695705.1 Burkholderiaceae bacterium
GCTTGGCACTGCCATGGTCGTGATGTACCAGGATGGGTTGTTTATAACGACGGTCACTGGCGAGTGTCAGCGCAGCCCCGTGTGGTCCATTGGAGCGATCGATATGCTGAAGGCAAAGGTGCGGCGCCTGGCAGAAAGTGCGGGTGATTGAACGATGAAGAAGCCAGCCACGCAACTAGCATCATCGCCCGACACCGTTGACTGCCTGCGTGAGCTGCTCGCACTCGCCCAGAGCGGAGAAGTGCTCGGAATAGCATATGCAGCCATGTTTAAGAATCGAACCTACGTCGTCGGTGCCACGGATGAAGCGCGCCGCAGCATTGCCTTCGCACGCGGCATGGTTGACGACTTGCATGATGAACTCAGGAGCATCCGTGAACACCCCGTCAGCTAGACGGTCGTTGACATTCGCATTGTATTGCGCCTAGATTAAGTGCCCACCGACACGCAGATAGCAACTGCGCCGGCAGGGCTTCCCACCACGACTGAAAAGGAGTCAAGATGGACCGCAAAAATGTTACACGTAGAAATCTCTTAACCGCCGCGCTCGCCTTTCCAGCAGCACGTGCCAGCGCGATCTGCTTTGCAGACTCGCCCTATGACGATGGCAGTGGTAGCAGCGCTTCGCCATTTGGAGGAGGAGGCGGTGCATACTGCACACAGCCAGTGCGCCCCGGTACGCAGTCATTCGATTACCTCCGTTACAACCTTGAAGTCATGTTCAATGAATGGCTCGGCTTCAAAGCACCACCGACTGGTCTACGTTGGTTGAGCGGTGGCTTGGATGAGGGAATGGCGCGTATCACGCATGACCAGCAGGAACGCAATGAGCTAAGCGAACTTGCAGGTTGGATGGGCGTGGGGCAGGGTGGTGGCATGGCGATCGGGCATTTCACCCGCTACGGTGGCGTGCTTGGTGGGGTCATCGGCGTTGGTGCCGGCCTTGTCGGTTATCTGTGGGGAGCGAGTACCGTCTTCATTGGCCACTTCGTGGGGACCACCGGTGCGTACAACGCGACGATTAATCTAGACGGTCGCGCCGGGATGTTGCAAGCGTATGGGCAAGGCGGTGTCGGCGGTTACGGCCTCGGCTTCCCCGGCTACGGTGGTTCCGGCTACGGCGGTTTCGGCGGCAGCGGTGGTGTGCTCCCGGGCGGTGGTTTGTCTTGGCACATGATTGCGCAATACTGATGCGAACCGACCTTTACTTCGCTGCTCTGCTGCTGCTATGCGTCGCTGCCAGTTATTACTTTGGGGGCATCTTTACGTGGCTCACGCTCTCACTGGTGGTAGTCGGTGTAGTGCGGGCGGTATACGTGCTGATGTTCGCTAACAAAATGCGATGAGTGAGTGCCGGCTCTGACAAAAGGGCCGGCACCTCAACGCAACAGCCCAGCTTGCCGCTCCCGCTCCTCCCGATACGCCTCCGCCTGCGCATCAAACTCCTTGAGCTTGCGTACTGCCACTGCTGATTCCTCGCGCCGCTTCTCTGCCTGCCGATATTCTTGCGACTGACGTTCCTTGCGAATCTCGACTACGGTACGAACGATCAAATCAAAAATCCCCCGGACGTTCGGGTCGAGCGTCGGTAACTTATCGGGTTTCATATGAGCGATATTGAGCAAATCATCAAACACGTTGAGTCGATGGAAAATGCCGCAGAAAAAGTGCGGTTTAGTCATCCGGAGATAGCGAATGAGGCGCTTCGAATGGTGCAGAAGATACGTGCCCTACTTGCTAACCTTCCGGCCCCAGACTCACGCACTTAACGGGGTTTAGCCATCGGAATCGTGAAAGATCAGACTCTCTGCGGTGAACCTGACACGCACGCGAATCCGATGATCGCGCCCGAGCTTGGAATCGTGCAGCAAGATGTCATAGCGCAGATCGATGCGCTTGTCGAAGTCTGGCCATTGCGTTGAATGTTTGAGAATCGCTTTACCAGCGCGTTCGACCAGCTCGCCCAGCGTGATCGGCAGGCAGTCATCGGCAACCACTTAAAATTGCCTCTAGTTCGCCGCTGTAATCCAGCAACCGTCGCCGCTCGATGAATATCTCGAGCGTGAATTTATAGTCATCGATCAGAGAGAGCTCGGCATCGGTTGATATTTTGGGGCGCTGCGGTAGTGTGGTCGGTAGGCAGGATGCGGGAACGGGCACGGACACGAGTTGTGGCTTTGGCGGGATGAAGGTCTCGCACGCGGAAACCAATACGCAAACGGCAAGCATTGCGATAAGATGGCAATGCGCTGGTTCCCCAGATCGGCTGACATCGGGAACATCTGGCCCGCCTCGCGTGGAGTCGCCCCAGGCGGGGAATAAATGGCGACCTAGGCCGATCACCTCCGCAACTCCCGCCTGATGGCAGCAATGGCCTCGGTACATTTCGCCCCAGGCGGACTAGGATTGGCTGTGAGCACCGCCAGCCTTCGGTCGCTGGATTGATACCTCTCCGCCAGCTTGCGCAGCCTGAGCAGTTCCTGGTCAGCCGCAGCCATCCTTTTATCGCCCTCGGCTTTGAGCGTATCAGTGCGGTCGCTGCAAACCTGCAACACCTGCTTCTGACCGTTGATGGTTCGCAGAGCGCTCGCCAGATCACTCTCCAGCGTCATGATGTTGGCTTTGGCATCCTTCAGCTGGATTCCCCGCACATACCAGCCACCTGCCGTGGCGAGGAAAGCAGCGCTGACTAAACCTGCAATCCACATCCAGACCTTGATTGAGAGAAAGTCGAGCATCAGCCCTCCAGCACCTGCAAGGCATGCACGTACGCATCGCGCCGCTCATCTTCGCCGTGCGCGGTCTTGTCCGGATCGCCTCGGTTGATGTAGCCGCTGATTGAATCGATGTCATCGCGGTCTGCGAAGTAGTTCAGGCTGCGGTCGTGCCACCACCAGCCGGCAGACGCCGCCGCGTACTCACGCTGCTCGAGCAATTCAGGCTGCGACAAGAGCGGAATCTTCATTCCGATCTGCGCATCGCGGTAGTTGTTCTTACCGGTGAGCTGTATCAAGCCTCGGCCAATGTGCCGCCACCCATCGCCCGAATGCACGTCGCCATTGCCGATGCGGTTCGCGTAGACAAAGTTCGCCAGCTTCTCAGGATTGCGCACGTAGGGAACGGCATCGGCCACGCTGCGAAACCGGTAGGGCCAGACGATGCGAATCCGCTGCGGCGTGGAGTAGTTCAGGTTCTCGACCCAGCGCTGAAACCACTGCGACTCGTAGCCGGTCTGGGCGATAAATGCCGCCTGCTGCATCGGCGTGCGGATGCCGTAATGATCCATCGCGGCGTTGATGTAATCGACCCAACTCTGAGCACGCTCGAGCGGGATCTGCGCCGCCTCCGCGAAGACTTCTGCATCCATCAAGCACCTGCCTTATCCCAACAACCGCTTCTTGCGCCGTTCCTTGCCTTTGTAGGCCGCAGCCTCCTGTTCTTCGACAGTCATTTCTTCGGCAGTCCGGCCCGTATTGATATCAACGTCCTCGGCCCGCCCGCGGATGATCTCCGCGCGCCGGATTGCCGTGCTTTTGTAAACGTCGATGCCTTTCTCAAGAAAAAAGAGCGTGGCATACGCCACCATCCATTCCCAGGTCGCCTCGCCACGAATTGTGTAGACCACCACGATCGCGGTACAGATCAACCAAACCCCGGTCGCCCGCAGCTCGCGCCGGTTGAGCTTGCCGTCATCAGCGATCAGATCAAGCAGATGAAAGTTAGCGTGCAGCGAGTCCGGCTTGTTATTGGCGCGCGCGAGGTACCAGGCAGCGAATAGAAAGATGGCAAGGAACAGCGCAACGGTTTGCCAGTCCGCGTCACCGAACAGGTTCATCACGGATCCAGCGGGTTCATGCCGGTGATGCCGATGATGGTTTCAAGTCGCTCTTCCGGAATCCTGCCGTCGTTGATCTTGCGGATATCGCGAGCAGTCGCGGCAGATACGGAACGGAAGACGCGTGTCTCGCGGTGGAAGCTATTCTTCAGGTCCAGCAATTCGCGCTGCAGGCTCTCATTGCGCTCGCGCAACGATTGCATCTCATCCCGCTGTCGCTCGGCTTCGCGATCCTGGCGTGCGATGACTTTTTGAAACCAGTCGTTAGAGGAACGCTCGGCGTTGCGACCTTCGATGGTGCGGCCCATCTTGACCCACCAGGCGAGAGCCGCAAGCGAGCCGCCGCCGCCCACAATGCCAAGGGCGGTGAAGACTTCTTTCCAGTCCATCAGGAGGTCGGATAAGGTAACGTTGGCGGCGTGAATGAAGCGGTGTACCGCGCGGCCTTAGTTACGCGAATCCCCGCCGTGCGGCCGCCATACTTGTTCGTGGTGCTGTTGGACGCACCGATGGTGATGTTATCGGACGTATCCTGTATTGAGCCAGTCAATGTTTGGGTCGTGCCGACCTGCACGCCACCCAGCCATGCGTACAACGAATCGCCAGAACGGCACCACGCCGTGTGATACCAAGTCGTATTGGCCACTACGTCACCTGTTGAGTCCGTCGATGCGCCATAGCTAGTGCCGTTGTTGGTAGACCGGAAAGCTATGTCATCTGCTGGGTCTCTTACAT
>JACCZX010000249.1 GCA_013695705.1 Burkholderiaceae bacterium
GTATCGAGCTCGTAGATGCAACCGATTGCGCCAACCAGCACACCCGCGTTGGCGTTATCAATCCGCTCGTTACCGCCCCCTAACAGCTGGCCCCACGCACAGCGGTCCTGATCGACGAGCGGCGCGACCGGATCGCAGCTGACAAAGTTGTAAGCCGGCGTCCCGGACGGGCTTGTAGTCGACACATAGCCGGTAAGACCCGCGTCGCCGGTGACATAAGCAGCCGCATTCGCACGGTTGCCTTCGATGCGCGTGACCATGTCCTGCAGCAGCATTGCCGCCTGTGCGCGCTGCGTCGCATCGACCTCGGTAACGAAGGATCGCGAAACGAGTCCGGAAACACCCAGCAGTCCGAAAGCAACCACGACAACGGTCACCATCGACTCAACCAGCGAAAACCCCGCGGCCTTACGAGGGAAGGCTTGCATGCTCACCCTGAGCACGTGGTTTTGGTCGAGCGCGACAGGCCCGATGGATCAAGACGCACTATGCGACCGGCGACGCTTCCGCTTGGAGGGCAAATTTGGAAGTTTCCGACGGTAACCAGTGAAGCACGGCCGCCGCCATCGAACGTCAATGTCGCAGGCGCTGCCGTAAAGCCCACTGCCGCGCCAACCGCGTCCCTAGTCCGCAGCAGGTTGGCGCCGAAAGTGACGGTCCATCCGTTGACCCAGTCTCCGTTGCGGGGCGCAACCACGATATTGTCATTGCGCTTGACGGCTTCACTGCGCGCAAAGTCAAGGTCCGCAACCAGGTCAAACGTTGCACCCCTGATCTGGGTGGCTTGATTGAGCCACACAAAACTCGATACGCTGGTGCCGGCAAGTATCGCCATGATCGATATCACAACCATCGCCTCAATCAGCGTAAAGCCGCGCTGCCTGCGATGCTCGAGAGGTTTCATAAAGGTTTTCATGTGTGTTACCAGCATCGCGTACCAATCGCGGTCCGATTGTTCGCCTGATCAACAGTCAACAAACCGCAACGATCGGATGCCTGCGCGCCAGTCGGCGTCGCGGTGACCTGAAATCCAGCGGGCGGTCCAGCAACAACAGCGATGCCGATCGTGTATCGAGCCGCTACGGCAGCCGACGGCGTGACGTTTAATGCAGCGACCGTCGTCGAATACGAACGCCGATCGAGAAAGAATTGCGATTGCCGGCTGGCGACATCGCTGATAAACGATTGCGCGTCGGCGCGATGTGAGCGCATTACATATTCACTGTAATTCGGTATCGCAACCGCAGCCAGGATCGCGACCACCGCCATCACGACAATTACTTCCAGCAGCGTGAAGCCGTGCTGCGCCCCACGTCGCAAATCAATGTACTGACAAGTGTTCGACCGCATTTTTATTTCCCTAACAAAGCCCGCGCGACGCAACAGAACTCTTTTCGAAGTCCGACGAACGGCTGCCGACGACGCCTTCTGCCATGACTGCTAAACGACTTCCGGTCAGCGTTCTTAAATTGGCGGGATGTACGATCCGTGCAGACCGACAGGCGGCTAAATCGCCGCGTTGCCGGGAAAGATTCCCGAGATGGAGCCAAAATGGCTGAGCTCAGCCTCACACCACGCGAGCGCCGGACTCTGGCGGCACGCGCACATGAACTAAAGCCGGTCGTGTTGCTCGGCGCTGCAGGTCTCACGGATATGGTCCTGCGAGAAATCGATCGCGCGCTGGTTGCGCATCAACTGGTCAAGGTCAGAGTGCCCGATGACGACCGCGAGCAGCGCACGCGAATCTTCACGACAGTCGTTGAACAGTTATCCGCAGCAAGAGTGCAATCAATCGGTAAGACGATTGTGCTGTTCAGACCGTCGCCGGAAAGCGAGGAAAAGGAGGAGCGCGGTGGCCGATCAAACGCGCGGCCGGATGAACGGTTGCGCAGCGCAAAGAATAGGCGTTAATGGCCGCCTAAATCGGGCATGGCCAGCAGTGTTGCTTACGTATACGAAACCGAAACGATCGAATACTCGCGGTCGCCGGCGGGCGCAACGACGATTGCAATATCACCTTCGCTTTTCCCGATGAGTGCGCGCGCGATCGGGCTCGATACCGAGACCCATCCGGCCTTGATGTCGGCCTCGTCATCGCCGACGATCTGATACTTGACGAGCTCGCCCGACACCTGATCTTCCAATTCGACGGTTGCACTGAAAACCACACGCCCCGAGGCATCGACCGTAGAGGGATCGATGATCTGCAGCGCCGAGAGCTTGCCTTCGAGCTCCTGAATCCGACCCTCGACAAAGCCCTGACGTTCGCGCGCGGCATCGTATTCGGCGTTCTCTGACAGATCACCTTTTTCGCGCGCCTCTTTTATCGCTTGTATAACCGTTGGGCGATCGACGCTGCGAAGCCGCTGCAGCTCGGCTTTGAGTTTTTCGGCGCCACGCGCCGTAATCGGTATCGATCGCATTGAAATTCCGTTTTGTGTTTGAAGACGCTCAAGTGTTCAGTGCAGGCGACGATGCAGCGACTGCAAGTCGTACACCTCGAGCTGGTCGCGCTGCCGCAAACCTTCGATCGCGGCGCGTCCGCCGGCCATCGTTGTGTAATAGGTCACGCGCTGCGCCAGTGCGGTGGTGCGAATCGAACGCGAATCCGCAATCTGGCTGCGCACTTCGCTGACGGTTGTAATCACAAAATGGATGTCGCCGTTTTTCAGAAGATCAACCACGTGCGGTCGGCCGTCTTTTACCTTGTTGACCACGTTGACCGGAATGCCCGCTTCCTCGATCGCCTGCGCAGTGCCGCGCGTCGCGACAAGTTGAAAGCCTTTGTCGTGCAACAACTGAGCGACTGCAACGGCCTTGGGCTTGTCGCGATCCATCACGCTCAGAAACACCGTGCCACTGTCAGGCAATGTCGAGCCGGCACCCAACTGTGATTTAAACAGCGCTTCTCCAAACGTCTCGCCGACGCCCATCACTTCACCCGTTGAACGCATTTCCGGACCCAGCAGCGGATCGACACCCGGAAACTTTGCAAACGGGAACACTGACTCCTTGATCGAGAAGTACGGCGGCACTATTTCGTGAGTTTCATTCTGCTGTTGGAGCGAAATGCCGACCATTACGAGGGCGGCCACCTTCGCCAGCGGCCTGCCGGTGGCTTTCGACACGAACGGCACCGTACGCGAAGCCCGAGGATTGACTTCGAGAACATAGACGACGTCTTCGCCGTTGTTCGTCTGGATCGCGAACTGAACGTTCATCAGGCCGATCACGTTCAGGGCGCGCGCCATCTGTTCGGTTTGCCGCTTCAACTCATCGATCGTCGCCGGTGGCAGCGAATAAGGCGGCAGGGAGCACGCCGAGTCGCCCGAGTGCACTCCCGCCTGCTCGATGTGCTCCATCACGCCGCCGATCAGTACGCGCTCGCCGTCGGCGATGCAATCGACGTCGACTTCGATCGCATCATCTAGAAAGCGGTCGAGCAAGACCGGCGAATCGTTGCTCACCTTGACTGCCTCGCGCATGTAGCGCTGCAGATCGCGATGATCGTGCACGATCTCCATCGCACGGCCGCCGAGCACGTAACTCGGCCGCACTACTAGCGGATAACCGATTTCAGCGGCGAGCAGCAACGCATCTTCTTCAGTACGCGCAGTGCGATTAGGCGGCTGCTTAAGCCCCAGCTGCTGCAGCAATTTTTGAAACCGTTCGCGATCTTCCGCAATGTCGATCGAATCCGGCGAGGTGCCAATGATCGGTACGCCGTTGGCTTCGAGGTCGCGCGCCAGCTTCAGCGGTGTCTGGCCGCCGTACTGAACGATCACGCCGAGCGGCTTTTCCTTATCGACGATCTCGAGTACGTCTTCCAAAGTCAAGGGCTCGAAATATAGTCGGTCCGACGTGTCGTAATCGGTCGAAACCGTTTCGGGATTGCAGTTGACCATGATCGTTTCGAATCCATGGTCCCGCAACGCGAATGCCGCGTGC
>JACCZX010000251.1 GCA_013695705.1 Burkholderiaceae bacterium
GGGCCCGAACGGCAATCCGAAACCGTGTTTTTTCTTGCGGAGAATTTCGTCAGGAAGAAAGCCACGCAGCGCACCTTTGAAGAAGTAACGCAGCGTAAGGCCCCGAACTTTCATTGAAGCTGGAAGACCAAGGGAAAAGTCGACCAGGTCGTCGTCCAGAAGAGGAAACCCGACGGTTTCGCCTGCCAACTGTGCGCTGAGTATCACCTTTGGTAAGTCACTGTCGGTGAGCGTAAAACGCCAGTCATAGGCAAGCATTCGGTCGACGATCGAAACAGCGTCGCTGCGCCGATAGACATCGCGTTGAAGAGCTTGCGGCTCGTCGCGGTTGACTCGTTGCAGGAATGAAGATGTAAATACCGAATCGGCGCCGAAGCGATCGAGCAGGTTATACGTTTCCATGCGCTGCGGCATCGGAAGACGCGCCTGCTCGACGTAGCTGACGGCCTTTTTTACCACGGGCAATCGGCGCCCGATGCGTGGACCAAACAACAGTGGCTCGATAACGCGACGGCGGATAAGAGACGGGACAGCAAAGTAGGCGTCGAATACTTTTTGCCGCGCGTAGCGCGTATTGCCTCCAAACAGTTCATCGCCGCCATCGCCGGCCAGCAACTTGTCGACGCCGTGCTGGCTTGCAAGCTGCGCGCAGTAATACGCCGGCACTGCCGACGAGTTGCCGAACGGTTGATCGTAGTGCGCGGCCACCGCTGGAATTGCGCGCACCAGCTGATCGGGAGTGACGTAGTGCTCATGATGCCTGGCGTTGAAATGCCCCGCGGCAAGCCGCGCATACGACATTTCATCGTAGCCGCCCGCATCGAAGCCGATTGAAAAGGAATCAACCGGTTTGCCCGTCACCTGACCCAGCAGCCCAACGACGGTCGAGCTGTCGGTGCCTCCGCTTAGAAAGGCGCCGATACGAGGCGTGGTGACTTCCCGTTCAATCGATTGCCTGAATAATGTGAGAAATCGTTCACGCTCGCGGCTCTCGTTGAAGTCATGCTTCGCGGCAAACGCCGGTATCCAGGTCGAGCGCGAGTGCACACCGGTTGCATCGAATGACAGCTCAGTGGCGGGCTGCATGCGCTCGACCCCGCGAAATATGGTGCGTGGCGCTGGGATTACATGGGAGTAGACGTAGTTGAAAATTGCCTGCGGATCGATCTCGCGTGGGCTCGTCAGCGGAACACTATCGGCTCGATCCGAAAACGCGATGCGCGAACCGACGATCGAAAAGCAAAGAGGAAAAACAGCGAAGCGGTCGGTAACAAGAGTGGCCCTGGCATGCTGCAGATCGATATGGATGATTGCGAAGCGTCCGCGTAGCGAATTCGGCTTTGCCCCGAACGTGTCGTCAATGAAAAGGAGCGCGACGTTCGCTGCAGGCAGTGCCTGCATGTCGCGACCGCGAGGCGTGCCCAAGATGGCTATCACGCTCCGGTCGGTAATGTGAGTCACGCAGTTCGATGAGTTCAGTTGAATGTTCAACCCAGGTCCATCGATGATCGAGCCTGACGCCGTTTGTGCGCGCACGAAACGCCCGGGCGCCACTCCTCCATGTTGCGCAAGCGCGCAATCGAACCAGCCGGTGACAGTCGGCATCGATCGTTGATCCGACACGATGGAAATCAATGCTCGAGCGCTAGCGCGCGAGGCGCTGAAAAGCGCCGGGACTTAGCGGCGTCACAGGAGTCAATCCGTCCAAGTCAACCGAGCTGGCTGGATGGCGATACTCGCTCGCAGGTCGATGTTCTTTATCAAAAGATCGCAGCGGGCCAGCGGTACCCGCGAGGGCGCTGCCAAGGCGGAGCCTGTAGTCGAATTTCGATGGATCGGCGAAGTCATTTGCACGTGCCTGTACATTGTTTTTGACGACGGCCTGCCCTTTGACGTCAATGTCGCCGCGACCGACCAGGATGTTGTTGGAAATAACGGCGGAGACGACCGCTTCGGCCGGGCCCGAGCGAATAACGACGAATTCGCCACCGGCTGCTCGATCGTTGACAAGAGTGTTGAAGGCAATGTGAGCATTATTGATCGGCCACCGGTAACCTTCAGCTCCAAACGCGATCAGCGCACGGTTTTCGGTTTGGTTGCCCTGCTGCACCAGATTTCCCACCGCTTTGAAATTGCCGCCATTGGGAAGATCCATCTCGTAACTCGACGTGCCGGCTTCACCGGTCAATCGGCTGTAGTAAACCGACGTTGCCTTGGCGCGACTTTTCAGCAGATGTCCGCCGCGTGCGGGGCCGAAGTAGCTGCCCCTGACGTCCACTATCGCAATCGTTCCTGCGTATAGGTTATGGCTCTTTCCGTCGCCGGCGCCGCTGTTCACAAACGTCGAATCGAGTACGTGCAATTCGATACTCTCTTCGTTCGAAGTCAGGATGCCGTTTTCGTTGCCGTCAAACAAGCATCGGACAACATTGAGCCTGCCTCGCTCGAGCCGGATACCCGCGCCGTTGAGATCAGCCACCCGCGCGCCAAAAAATCCGAGGTTTTCGATCGTCACGTTACCGCCGCGAATCACGAAAATGCCTTTTCCTTCGGCCACGGCGCCGTTCGCCACGAGCCTTGGACGAGTGCCAATACCGCGAATGACGAGATCGTTTTGGGTCCATACGGCGTTGTCTTTTTCATAGTCGCCGGGATCGACTTCTACGATGTCGCCATCGCGCGCGATGGCGGAGGCCTTAGCCAGCGTACGAATCTCGCGCGCGGGTCCGACGCGTATGACCTTTGCCGCGCTGGCCGACCTGTCCGGTGATGGGGCACGTTCCTGCGCGGGCGCATCGCTTGCAAGCAGCGCGTTGAAGGTCAAGCAGAGGGCAAGCCATTGCATGCCGGGTACTCGCAGGAAATTCATAAGTGTGTTGCCGCGGTCCGGGTGTGTCGTTTGTGCGTTCATCGAATTCATCAAAATGGTCGTGTTCCTGGGCTGTTCGGCATTTCGCTGCTCGTATTGATTTTAAAGACGGGGGCAAACTCTGCCTGGCCGTATATCCAAGGTCAGCAAATCACGAACGTCTTCGGTAACGTAGTGCCGGTTGATGACTGTGGTACTTGCTCCGAACTGGCGGCGGCTTAACGGCCTGGCTGGGATCGCGGCTTGCATTTAAGGTAGAACGTGCAACAAACCGTAGGCGTGGACACAGAAGCATCGCCGTCGAAACCGGCAATTTCTGAAGCCGGCGCCGTATTGTCCACCCTAGTGATTCTCGGCGCGTCAACGACCGCGTTGGCAGTCGCGCGCGACGCGTATCGGCACGGCCTGCGGCCGGTGGTCGTCGACTCGCAAGACGGACCCGCGTTCCACAGTCGATGGACGACGGCGGTCAATCTAGAGCCCGTCGCATCAGGCGCGTGGTTAGAGCAAATCTCCGAGCTGAGCGGCGCGCACGCTGCATTGATTGCAACATCGGATGTCTGGATTCGTTTTTTGATCGACCATCGCAGGCGGTTGAGCGCGTCGTATGCATTGATCGTGCAGCCTGATGATTCAACGATCGAGATTTGTCTGGACAAGAAAGTTTTCGCCGACTGGTGTGTAGCGTCGGGGCTGCCGGCTCCCGCGGCTTGGTGTCCGGGGCCGGAGCCGCGTCCGGCGTTGTTGGAGTTTCCTGTTTTGCTGCGTCCACTTCATACGATGCACAGCGTTCAGCAGTCGGCGCTTCCAAAAGCAATGCAGATACATGACGAGGCCGAGTTGACGCACTGGCTACAAAAATTTGCTGCGCAACGAGCAATCCCGTTAGTCACCCAATCATTGCTGGGCCGGCCACTCGAGCAATACTCTGTACCCTTCGCTCGCCGCGCTGAAAAAACGCTGCTGTTTACCGCGCGCAAAGTGCGTCCTTCTGCCGAGTTGTGTCAAACCGGAACCTGCGTCGAGATGTGCGTCGACACGCGCGTCGAGCGCTTGGCGCGCCTGGCAATCGAGCGACTCGACTATTTCGGGATCGGCGAAGTCGAAATATTGCGCGATACCGTTACGGGGAAAGACTACTTGATTGAAATCAATGCCCGACCCTGGTTGCAGTACGCACTGGCGCCGGCGTCGAACCATGATTTCCTTGGGCTCGTACTCGAGCGCCAGGGGCCAAATGACCTGAGCGCGGTGCAAGTCGGGCGAACCTGGGTCGACCTACATGCGGATCTTTTCAGTGCGTTCTCACGTTCGGTGGGCGTGGTCCGACACGGGCATCTGGGGTTGCTCGCTTATCTTCGATCGCTCGCGCGTTGTAATGTCTTTGCACTGTTCGACTGGCGCGACCCGCTGCCTTTTCTGCGCTCGCTGCGACATCGATGAGCCGAAACGCATTGATGCTTGCCTTCCACTTCCCGCCGTTTGCGCAGAGTAGCGGCGGCATCCGAACCCTCAGTTTCGTGCGCCATCTGCCCGATCATGGCTGGCACCCGATTGTGTTGACCGCGCGCGCGCATGCCTATCCCGAAGTCGACCCGCGCAGCTTGGCCATGGTGCCGTCGCGCTCGCAAGTCGTGCGCGCTCCGGGGCTGGACATTGCGCGCCATTTCGCGATCGCCGGGCGCTATCCGACGTGGCTCGCTACGCCGGATCGCTGGAACACGTGGGCGCTAGCAGCGGTGATGGCGGGGATAGCATGTGTCCGCCGCCATCGTCCTGCAATTCTCTGGGCGACTTTCCCGATAGCGAGCGCGCTGGTTGCGGCCTTGGTGCTGCACAGATTCACGAAGATCCCGCTTGTCGTGGACCTGCGTGACCCGCTGGTTTATGAAGGCTGGCCAGAGGATCCATGGACGCGGGACACGTATGCAACGCTTGAAAAGCGCGTGGTGGCGAGGGCGTCGGCCGTCGTGGTCACCACTCCGGGCGCGCGCCGCCTGTACCTTGAGCGTTATCCGCAGCTGCCTGCCACTCGCTTCCGGATCATCGCGAACGGCATCGACGATTCACT
>JACCZX010000262.1 GCA_013695705.1 Burkholderiaceae bacterium
AACTCGGCCCAGGTCACTCGTAACGCGTTGGGTCCGCGCCCGTGAACAACCGCCGTCAACGACGGGAATACCGAAGCAGCGCGCTCGAGAAACGGCAGCGGCGACAGCGGCGCATAGTTGGCCGCATTGCGCTCAAGCCCGCGGTCGAACAGGTTGGCAGTCACAGCCGCGCCAGCGCCTTGACGTGCGCGGCGGCGCTGCGCCCCAGTGCACTCAGGTTGTAGCCGCCTTCGAGCGAGCTGACGATCCACCCGTTGGCGTGATCATTCGCAAGCTCCATCAACCGCTCTGTGATGTACGTGTAATCGGCCTCGACCAATCCCATCTGGCCGAGATCATCTTCGCGATGAGCGTCGAAGCCGGCGGAGATGAAAATCATCTGCGGCTCGAAGTCGTCTAGCCGCGGCATCCACACTTCATCGACTACCTGTCGGGCCACGTCGCCCTTGGTTCCGGCTGCAAGCGGCACATTCACCATGTTTTTCGCCGCGCCGCTGGTGCCGCTATACGGATAAAACGGATGCTGGAAAAAGCTGGCCATCAGCACCTTGTCATCGTCCGCAAAAATCTCCTCGGTTCCATTGCCATGATGCACGTCGAAATCGATGATCGCGACCCGCTCGAGCCCAAGCTCGTCGAGTGCATGGCGCGCGCCGACAGCGATGCTGTTGAGAATGCAGAATCCCATCGCAGCGGATCTGCGCGCATGGTGGCCCGGCGGGCGCACTGCGCAAAAAGCGTTGGCGATCTCGCCCTTGCTAACGCGATCGGCCGCGTCGACCACCGCGCCCGCCGCGCGCATTGCCGCATTCAGCGAGTGCGGGTTCAGCGACGTATCGGGATCGAGCGGCCGATAACCCTGCGTTGGTACGCTAGACTGCAAGCGTGCGACGTAATCGGCACTGTGCGCGCGCTGCAACGCCTGAACAGACGCGAGCGGCGCATCGAAATGCTTAAGATGCGGCGCGATGCCGGCCGAGATCAGATGATCCGAAATTGCCGCCAGCCGCTCGGGGCATTCCGGATGCCACGATCCCATCTCGTGTTGCGAACATGCACGATGCGTAAACAAACCCGTTTGCAGCATTCAATTTTCTCCGCCAGCTAGCAGCATGTTAGAGAAATTTCGCGCGACCGCCACCCAGATCGGAAACGTCATTGTCGGCAAGTCGATGCAGATTCGACAGAGCCTGACCTGTCTGCTGGCGGGTGGGCATTTGCTGATCGAAGACGCTCCAGGGGTCGGCAAGACCACCATGGCGCACGCGATCGCAATCTCGATGGGCCTGCCATTCCGGCGCATTCAATTCACCAGCGACTTGCTGCCGTCCGACGTCATTGGCGTGTCTGTATATGAGCGCAACAGCGGGCAGTTCGTGTTCCACCCCGGTCCGATATTTACCGAGGTGCTGTTGTCGGACGAAATCAACCGCGCGAGTCCGAAGACGCAGAGCGCGCTGCTCGAAGCCATGGAAGAAAACCAGGTGTCGGTCGACGGACTGTCGCGCCCGTTGCCGCAACCGTTCTTCGTGATCGCAACGCAGAATCCCTTGCACCAGATCGGCACGTTCCCTCTGCCGGAATCGCAGCTCGACCGCTTCCTGATGTGCATCAGCCTGGGGTACCCCGACCGTGCGGCAGAGCGCGCACTGCTGTCCGGCGAGTCACGACGCGACATGTTGAAATCTCTCAATGCGACGGCGCGCCCGGCTGATCTGCTGGCAGCGCAGGCAGAAGTAAGAAAAGTCTACGTGTCAGCGGCGTTGCTTGACTATGTGCAGGCGCTGATTGCGCACACGCGCGCGTCGGGTAAATACGCCGAAGGTCTGAGTCCGCGCGGCGGGCTGGCGTTGCTCGCGGCCGCGCGCGCCTGGGCATGGCTGGATGGTCGTGAGCACGTAATTCCCGAAGATGTACAAAACATCATGCCGTGCGTAGCCGGTCATCGGCTGCACGCAACCAGCCGCGAGAGCAGTCGCGCACTGCACGGCAAGGAACTGGTGTCACAGTTGATCGGCGCGGTGGCGATACCGTAACGATCATCGGTCGATGAACATCACTGCAAATTCGCTCGCGATTCGCATTGCCGACTGGATCACCGGGCGGCATCGCCCCGAAGCCGGCGATGTCACGCTTGACCGGCGGCGCATTTATATCTTGCCGACCGCACCGGGCCTGGCGTTCGGCGTCGTTACGCTGATTTTGCTGGTGGGTTCGATTAACTACATGCTGCAACTCGGATACCTGCTGACATTCCTGGTCGCCAGCATGGCGGTCGTCGGAATGCACAACACCCATTCGAATTTGGCGCAGATTATTCTGCGCGGAGCGAAAGTTGAGCCGATCTATGCCGGCGACGTTGCAGCGTTCGAAATCACGGTCACAAATCCGACCACGGTCGATCGTTTCGCGTTGCGTTTCTCGTTTGCTCCAGTATCAGAACCGTCTCACTTCTTCAGCCGCGCCGCGCGCGACAGCGAACGACCGATCATTACGGTCGAAGTGCCAGCGCGCGGGCTACGTAACGTATCTGTGCTGTTGCCTGCTCCGATCCGCGGTCGCTTGCCCGCGCCGCGCCTGACGCTCGAGACGCGCTACCCGTTTGGCCTATGGCGCGCGTGGGCGTACTTGACGCCCGCGCTGACGGCGATGGTGTATCCAGCGCCCGAGTACGACGCACCGCCCTTGCCGGTGACCGGAGCCGGCGACGGGGAAACAATCGGCATGGCCTCCAGTGGCGATGACTTTGCCGGCGTGCGGCCGTATCAACCCGGCGATGCGCACAAGATGATCGCCTGGAAACTGGCCGCCCGGTCAGACGAGTTGTCGGTCAAGCAATTCGAGTCCGCTGCGGGCGGCGAGTTGATGCTTGACTACGACGCGCTGCCGGAAGTGCTAGGCATCGAAGGGCGGCTGTCGCGCATGACGCGTTGGGTGCTCGATGCCGACGCCTCGCACATGCGCTACGGTTTAAAGCTGCCCGATGCGATGATCTTTCTCGGACAGGGCACGGCACATCGGGAGCATTGCCTGACCGCTTTGGCGTTGTGCATCGGGTAGCAGTGTCGGCCAACGCACCGCTTCCGTTGACCTTGCGCACACGGCTCGCACGGTTCTTCGCGCCGTTCTCGTTGCTGTTCGCGCCGCAGATGTCGAGTGCAGCACGCGAGCGGCGCGACATGCTGGTGCTCCTGCTCGCCGTGACATTCGTGGTGGTGCCGCACTTCGAGCACCTGATCTGGTGGGCCACGGCGGTGCTCGTCCTGCTGCTGATATGGCGCGCGTTTCTAACCTTGACCCAACGGCCTACACCGAGCCGGCTGCTGATGATGCCGCTGCTGATGGCCGCCGGCGCTGCGGTCTATCTGCAATATCGCACCGTTGTCGGTCAGCAGGCAGGCGTTACGTTTCTGCTGCTGCTAATGGCACTCAAGCTGCTGGAGATGCGGGCGCGGCGCGATATTTTTGTCGTGATCTTCTTATCGTTTTTCATCTTGCTGACTCAGTTTCTAAACGGTCAGGAAATTCACGTCGCCGTCATGGCGCTGATGGCGGTGGCAGCGCTGTTCTTCGTGCTGATCAGCGTGAACCTCGACGACACCGATCTGCCCGCTGGACGCAAATTCAAGATGGTGGGTTTGACGTTGCTCAAGGCGATACCGCTGACAGCCGTGTTGTTTGTGCTGTTTCCACGCATCTCGGGCCCACTGTGGGGCACTCCAGGCGACACCACCACCGGCAACACAGGTCTGTCTAACTCGATGGCGCCGGGCTCTATCAGCCGGCTCCTGGAATCCGGCGAGATTGCATTTCGCGTCCGCTTCGAAGGCGCACCGCCGAGTAATGACAAGCTTTACTGGCGCGGCCCGGTATTCGGAACTTTTACCGGTCGCGCCTGGGGCCCGCTGCTGCAGCGGCAGCAGGACCCACCGCCAATATCGATAAAGGGTGACGCGCGCTCCATTGTCTCGTATTCGGTAACGCTCGAGCCCAACAATCGTGACTGGCTGTTTGCGCTTGAAGCGCCGGTAGCGTTGCCGGTGCTGGGCGATTTTTCGGTGCGCATCACGCCCGAGATGCGGATCATTACCAGCGACCTGGTGCGGCAACGCGTGCGCTACGACATGCGCTCATACACGAGCTACCGCTTCAACGTCGAAGCGAACGAGTCGGAGCGGCGCAATTGGCTCGACCTGCCGCCGACGTACAACCCGCGCAGTCTGCAGCTGGCTGAGGAAATTCGCAGCCGGTCCGGCAATGACGCCGACCGCGTCCGTGCGACCCTCGATCATCTTCGGCGCGGCGGCTACGCCTACACACTGTCGCCGCCGCGCCTGGGCCGCAATTCTATCGACGAGTTCTTGTTCGATACACGTCAGGGCTACTGCGAGCATTACTCGTCGGCGTTTGTGTTTCTGATGCGCGCGCTCGATGTGCCGGCGCGCGTGGTGACCGGCTACCAGGGCGGCGAGCTCAATCCGGTCGATGGCTTCATCACCGTTCGCCAATCCGACGCGCATGCATGGTCAGAAGTATGGCTCCAGGGCCGCGGCTGGGTGCGCGTCGACCCCACGGCCATCGTGGCGCCGGCACGCATCGATCAGGGCGCAAGCGAGCTCGCGCGCCAGTCGGGCATCACGTTGCCCGGCGGTGCCAGCAGCTTCACCTGGCTGCGCTCGTTACGCTTTAACTGGGAGGCGGTGCAAAACTCGTGGAACCAATGGGTGCTTTCTTATTCACAAGATCGCCAGCGCGACCTGCTCGGGTTGCTCGGTCTGACTCCCAACTGGGAAAGCCTCGCGCTGATGCTGGCGGTCATTGTCGCTATCGTGCTGGCGGCGATGGCTGGTATCTCGCTGCGCTCGCGTACCGAGCGCGACCCATTGGGCGAGGCGTTCCGCCTGTTGCGAGACCGGCTCGATCGAGCGGGCGTAACGACCGCCGAGCACTTAGGACCGCGTGAGCTCTACGCGCGCAGCAAGCGGATGCTGGTGCCCGACGATGCCAAGCATGCGCGCAAGTTATTGTCGCGCATCGAGCGTATGAGATATTCGCGCGGATCGCAGGACGTCGTGCGTGCCGATGTCAGAGCGTTGCGGCGCGCGATTCGCGAGTTTCGGCCGCGCGTGGGTGCAGCATAGGGATGAGCAGGAGCATGCAGGTTGGTAAGAATCGCATGAACAAAGTTTCGCGCACGCGGCGCGCAATGCTGGCCATGCTGCCACTGTTGCTGATCGCGCGCGACGGATCGGCTGAAACGCGCGCGCCTTACCTGCAGCGCGCCGAAGTGCAGCAATTCATCGATGAGCTGCTTGCACAGCACGGGTTCGAGCGTCAGCGCATCGAGCGCTGGCTTGCCAGCGCGCGCTATTCGCCGGCGGTTGAGCGTTACATGCAACCGCCGATCGCGTTTGGCCAACGCAACTGGCTTGAATATCGGGCGCGGTATCTGGACGAGGCTCGCGTGCAAGCCGGTGCTGCGTTCGTGCGCAATCATCAGCCCGCCATGCAGCGCGCGCAGCAACAGTTCGGCGTCCCGCCCGAAATCATCGCGGCGATCATCGGAGTCGAGACTTACTACGGTCGCATCACCGGAAACTTTCGCACGCTCGACGCGCTCGTCACGTTGTCGTTCGATTATCTGCGCCGCGCCGAGTACTACCGCCAGCAGCTCGCGGAACTCTTCCTGCTGGCGCGCGAACAAAATTCCGATCCGCTGGCAATGAAGGGCTCGTTTGCGGGCGCCGTTGGACTGCCGCAATTCATGCCGGGCTCGATCCGCCGCTACGCGGTGGACTTCGACGGCGACGGCCGCGTCGATCTGAGCACCAGCGCAATCGATGCAATCGGATCGGTCGCAGCGTATCTCGCTGCGCACGGTTGGCAGCGCGACGTGCCGATCGTGTTCGACGTTATAGCCGATGAAGCGACGGTCGACGCGCTCGGCCGTGGCATCGACGCGACGGTGAGGTGGTCCGACGCACAGGCCGCCGGTGTTGAGGGCGACGTTGCGTTGCCGCTCGATGCAAACGTGCTGGTGATTGACCTCCCATATCTGAAAGACGGCGCAGTCGAGCGCCTGTATCGCGTCGGCACCGCGAACTTCAGCGCGCTGCTGCGCTACAACCGCAGTTACTTCTACGCAAGCGCGGTGGCCGAGCTGGCGCAGGCGATCGCAACACAAGCCCGCTGATCTATTTAATCGGCGTCGGGCTAGTCAGCGTCGGGCTGCTTCGAAGGGTGCGCGTCGATAAACGCGGGCAGCCGCATGCAATGTTCAAAGATGCGCATCAAGGTCGGCACGGATTCGAGGCTGCAGTCCATGCGCTGCGCGTTGAATATCTGCGGCACGATCATCACGTCGGCCAGCGTGACCGAGTCTGCCAGCGCGTACTGACCGGCGCGATTGTCGGCAACTATCCGTGCCTCGAGCGCCGCCAGCCCCTGCTCGACCCAGTGCCGGTACCAGGCGTTCTTCTGTTCTTCGCTGACGCCGAGCGTCTTAACCAGATAACGCAGCACACGTAGATTGTTCAGCGGATGGATATCGCACGCGATGGCCAACGCGACGCTGCGAACGTACGCACGCTGCACCGCGTCCTGCGGCAAGAGCGGTGGCTGGGGATGCGTTTCCTCCAAGTACTCGATGATCGCCAGCGATTGCGTCATCACGTGTCCGTCGTCATCCAGAACCGGCACCAGTGCAGCGGGGTTCAGCGCGCGAAAGGCCGGCGCGTGTTGCTGACCGCCGTCCTTCCGGAGGTGCACCGCAGTCGAGTCGTACGGCAGGCCTTTCAAGTTGAGCGCGACGCGCACCCGAAACGATGCCGAACTTCGAAAGTAGCCGTAAAGGTTCATTGAACGAAACGTACCATCCAAAGCGAAAGTGCGGGGGCGGCCACCAACAATGCGAGCCGTACCGCGTCGGCCGCCAGAAAAATCGACACGAAACGGTACGTGCGCCCGATCGGAACATCTGGCGCATCCATTCCAACCACGTAGACGTTCAATCCTACGGGCGGCGCGATCAGTCCGATATTGACAACCGTCAGCAGCAGGACGCCGAACCAAAGGCCCTTGTCTTCGGCGCCGAGTCCCAGGAGAGGCAGCTGCATTACCGCCGGGAATACAACCGGCAGCGTCAATAGCAGCATCGACAATTCATCCATCACGCCGCCGAGCACGATGTAGAAGACCAGGATGCACGCCACAATCAGCAACGGTGACGCGTCGGCGCCCGCGATTACCTGCGCAACCTGCGCCGGCATTTGAGACAACGCGAGCGCGGCGTTCAACATGTCGGCGCCGATGAAGATCATGAAAATGACGCCGGTGGTCTGCGCGGTTGCAAGCAACGCGCGGCCAGCACGTGCAACCGTCAATTGGCGAGCGGCGATTCCGATAGCTGCCGTTAGCAATACGCCGACCGACGCCGCCTCAGTCGCGGTGAAAACGCCACCGTAAATTCCTCCGAGGACGATCAGAAATATCGCCAGCACCGGCAGCACACCCGCCAAGGTGCGCCACCGCTGCGCAAGCGCCATGCGCTGCTCGGCCGGTCCAAAGTTGGGACGAAACCGCATGAAAATCGCAATCGCGACGCAGTAAAGCGCGGCTGCCAGCAAGCCGGGCAACATTGCCGCTGCAAACAACTTTGCAATGTTCTGCTCGGTCAATATTGCGTACAGCACCAGCACCACCGATGGCGGGATCAGTATTCCAAGCGTGCCGCCGGCAGCCAGCGTTGCGGTTGCAAAGCCGCCGTCATAACCGTAGCGACGCATCTCGGGCATTGCTACTTGCGAGACGGTTGCAGCAGTGGCAACCGATGATCCGCACACCGAACCAAACGCCGCGCACGCCAGGATGCTCGCCTGCGCCAGCCCGCCGCGCCAGTGGCCGACAAACGCAGCCGCCGCGCGAAACAATCCAGCCGATAGTCCTCCTTGGGTTGCCAGATTCCCCATTAACAAAAAAAGCGGAATCACCGACAGGTCGTAGATCGAAAAGCGTGCGAACGTGATGCCCTTGAGTGCTGCCAGCAGAGGGTCGGCGCCCGAAAGCCACAAATAACCCAGCGCGCCCGGGATGAACATCGAAACCCAGATCGGTACACGTAGCGTCATCAGCATCAGCATGCCGCTGAACAACGTCAGCGGCGCAGCGATGCTCACGGCGCTGCCGCTGACGATTCCGCAGTGGGCTTGGGCAACATGCCGGCGACGCCTGCCAACGCGAGCCCCGGGACCATCACGGCGTAGGGCAGCCACAGCGGAACGCCAAGCACCATCGTGGTTTCGTGCGCAGCACGCAGATCGATGACGCCATTCGCAGCGCGCCACGCGAGCAACAGAAACACGCTGCCCGCTGCGAATGACGCGAAGGTGTCGAGCCGCCGTTGCGATCGGGTCGACGTGCGCGCGGTGAAAAAATCGACGATCAAATGGCTGCCGTGCAACTGACAGTACGGAAGGAAGAGAGCAATTGCCGCTGCGATGCCGAGCTGCACCAGCTCGACGTCGCCGGTGACCGGCTGTGATACGAGCCAGCGGCCGACAATCGATACCGTCGTCAACGCCGCGAGGCACGCGAGCAGTACGCCGCCGGCAAGCGCCATTGACGTCGCAACCGAATCGAGCGAGCGCCGCACTCGCTTACTTCTTGCCTTTGCCCGGCTCGGGCCTGGCGTTGCTCAATGCGTTACCTCGCGCGTTGCGCGCAATCAGCGCGCGCGCGTCCGCGAGCAGCGCGTCGCCGCCCAACTTGCGCCGGTTCATATCAGCGACCCAATCGACGATGACGGGTTGTGCCGCTCGTTGCCATTGCACCAGCTCAGCGGCCGGCACGACGTAGATCGTGTTGCCCCGATCGACCGCGAGCTTGCGTGCGGGCGCAGTCTGCTCGTCCCAGATGCGGCCAGCTTGCGCCGATAGCGACGCGCCGGAGTTGCGGTCGATGACCGCTTTCAGGTCAGCCGGCAGATCGTCGTAGGTGCGGCGATTCATCGCAAGCAGGAACACTGCGGTGTACATCGCCGGTACATTTGAATCGGTTTCGGTGTGAAAACGAACCACCTCATGCACCTTGACCGCCGGCACGACTTCCCAGGGAATCATTGCACCATCAAGTACGCCCTTGCTGATCGCGTCCGCGAGAGCGGTCACCGGCATCGATACCGGCGCAGCGCCGAGCGCGGCCAGCAATCGATTGGTCTGCCGCGTCGGCGCGCGCAGCTTGAGCCCGCGAAAGTCATTCAGCACGCGAATCTGCTTGTCGCGTGTATGCACGTAGCCGGCATCGTGCACGTGGATCGCGAGCGGCTTTATTTCCCGCAATTCCTCGCGTGCGTGCTTCTCGTAGTACTCCCACGCTGCCTTCGAAGTGGCTTCCGCGGAGCTGCTGATAAACGGCAGCTCGAACACTTCCATTATCGGAAACCGGTTTGCGGTGTAACCCGGCAGCGTCCAGACAATATCGGCCACACCATCGCGCGCCTGGTCGTACAACTGCGGCGGCGTGCCGCCGAGCTGCATCGATGGGAATAGCTGGCACTTGAGCCGACCTGCGGCTTCGCGTTCGATCCGCTCGCACCACGGCGCCAGAAGTTTCGCGTGCGTGTTCGAGCCGGGCGGCAAAAAGTGATGCACTTTGAGCGTGACCGGCGCCTGCGCAGTCGCCGCTTGCGTGATCACGCATCCCAGCAGGGTCAGTGCGCAGAAAACTCTTCGCATCACGACGTGTGCCTCTAAACGACCTTGACTTTCAGGGCGCCGATATGCTCGATGCCGCCATCGAGCTCGTCACCACGCTTGACGGCGCCAACGCCTTCCGGAGTGCCGGTGTAAATCAAATCGCCGGGGCGCAATTCGAAAAACCGGGACAGATGTTCGATCGTCTCGTTGACACTCCAGATCAACTTGGACGTACTACTTGCTTGCCGTCGCTCACCGTTAACGTTCAACCAGATCTGCGCGCTGACAATCTCGCCGGTCATGCTGACAGGCTTGATCGGTGAAATAGGCGCCGAGTGATCGAACCCTTTGGCGACGTCCCATGGACGGCCTTTGTCGCGCATCGCAAACTGCAGGTCGCGCCGCGTCATGTCGAGCCCTACTGCGTAGCCGTAAATGTGCTTGGCTGCGTCGCCCGCCGCGATGTTGCTTCCGCCGCTGCCGATCGCGACGACGAGTTCAATCTCATGATGCAAATTGGTGGTTTCGCCTGGGTAAGGGAGCTCGCCGGTTGAGCCGAATGGAACGGGCAGCACCGCATCGGGCGGCTTGGCAAAAAAGAACGGCGCCTCACGCTCGGAAAATCCCATCTCCTTGGCGTGTTCCGCGTAATTTCTCCCGACGCAATAAATTCGATGCACTGGAAACAGATCGCTGGTGCTGTCAATCGGCACTACCGCCTGAGCCGGTGCTGCAAATACATAACCCATTAAGCTTCCTCCGTGCCCTGCGCGCGCGCAGTCTACTGTCTACTCGCGCTGATCCACCCCTGAAGCGCGTGAAATCGCGCGCGACAGAAGCGTGACTGGCACGATGCCGGCAACCACTATCGTCAATGCCGGCAACGCTGCCTGTCCGAGCCGCTCGTCGCTTGCCATCTGATACGCAACCACTGCCAGCGTGTCGAAATTAAAAGGCCGCAGCACCAGCGTCGCTGGCAGTTCCTTCATCACGTCGACAAACACCAGCAAGCCGGCGGCCAATACCGATGGCCGCAAGATCGGCAGATGCACTCTGACGAATGCATCGAACGGGGTGCTGCCTAGACTGCGCGCACTGGCATCCATCGACGGCGTGATGCGCGTTAATCCAGCCTCGACCGCTTGATACGCCACTGCGAAATAGCGCACCAGATAGCCATAGAGCAGTGCCAACACAGAACCGGTCAATAGCAGTCCGGTGCCCACGCCGATTGCCGCTCGCAACACCGAGTCCAGCCGGTTATCGAAGGCGGCGAGCGGCACCAGGATGCCGACCGCAATGACCGCGC
>JACCZX010000264.1 GCA_013695705.1 Burkholderiaceae bacterium
CTGCTGGCTTTACCGACTTTGAAATCACCTGGAAGGCCGAGGTTTTCGACGGTGCACCGCAGGCGTCGAGCGCGAGTGCGTTTGGCACGGTCGGAATAAATTTTCGGGCGACGAAACCCTAAGGAATCGAAGGCCTGTAGAACGCCCTCATACGGTTAAGGAGCCAACTACAAACGTTTGCAGAGGAAGGCTCGCTACGCGGCCGCCAGAACGCAGCGTTGGCTAATTTGCGATCGGACTTCGTGTGTGTCCGCGTTTCGCCGACCCGCAGGTCCGCTTTGGTCGAGAGCTGTCGTTCGCTCTGCTCGGCGCCTGATCGCAGGACAGATACACATAAAGATGCGCTTTGCGCACTGCTTGCGTGGGGGACGGCATGGCGAGTTGATCAAGCCTCGCGCAACGCCTAGCAACTGCGCCGTGCTTGCCAGAGTCCGCCTCCGCCAGAGCAACCTACTGATCTTCCTGGTCAGAGCCCTGTTTGTCTGTTCCCTCGTTCTGCATGTTTCCTCCAAGTTGCAACCCGTAGCACGGTGTCGTGCGAGTGGTTCGGCTAACAACTAGGACGAAGTTGAATGCAAAGCGCTTTGCGCGTCACTGCGCGAATGCCGCAATTGCTGCGCCGAATATTCCCTTGACTTAGCGCGCGGGTGCAACGCTACGGCGTTGACGTCGATTCAGGCGCGCGCCGCTGATATTCTGATGCCAGCCCAGCCTCGATCATCCCCGCGTCGAACTGGAAAGAGCCGTCGTCTTCCACCATCAGATATTCGCGCACCTGTTCTGGCGCCTGTTTCAACACGGCGCGTATAGCCGAGACACGGTCCGCGGGGGTGCGGATTCGGTTCACCCACGATTCAAACTCAAGGCGCATCTTCCACCTGTGGTGTGCCGAAACATGGAATCCTGCGCTCGATAGATAAGTCTTCCATTCACTCAGCGTGTAGTCGCGCACGTGTGAGGCGTCGCGCAACAGCTCGATCGCTTGCATGTGCGTATCAATTAGCGGGGTATCGGGGCCAAGGATGTCGATCACGATCAATCCGCCGCCTGGCTTGAGCACCCGGCGCATCTCGTCGAGTGCGCGGGGAAGTCGTTCCCAATGGTGTGCACTGTAGCGGGTGCATACCCAGTCGAAGCTCTCGTTTGCAAAGGGCAGATCTTCTGCGATGCCTTGGTGCAGTGTGATGTTGCTCAAACCACGCACGCGCGCAGACTCCATCACCACATCGAGCATGCTGCGCGACAGGTCGAAAGCTGTCACGGCGCCTACGTGCGGTGCAATTGCGAAGGTCATGTGGCCCGCGCCGCAGCCGACATCGAGCACTCGATCGTGTCCCCGGCCGCGAAAGATTTCGGCGGTGCGCAAAAGGTCTTGGCCTTGCGCGTGAACAACGCTGGTTAGATAGGCGTTGGCGACGGCGCTGAACTGTCGGTCGACTTGCTCTTCATGGGAACCCATGTGCCTTATCCCTGGCGTCTGTGTTCGTTTAGCACCTCGCGCGCGATGACGAGCTGCTGAATCTGCGATGTGCCTTCGTAGATGCGGAACAATCTTACGTCGCGATAAAACCGCTCGACACAGTATTCGGCGATGTAGCCTGCGCCGCCGAATACCTGGACGGCACGGTCGGCGACGCGGCCGACCATCTCCGACGCGTAATACTTGCTCATCGCTGCGGCCTTCACGATCGGTTCATCAGTGTCGCGCATGTGAGCCGATTGCAGTACCAACGCGCGCGCGGCTTCTTTCTCGACTTCACTATCCGCGATCATGGCCTGGATCAGCTGAAATTCACTGATGCGCTTCTTGAACTGTGTTCTGCCGTCCGCGTAGCGCACCATCTCGTCGATCAATCGATCAGCGGTGCCGACGCAGAATGCGGCCACATGCAGACGGCCCCGGTCGAGAACTTTCATCGCAGTCCGGAATCCTTTTCCTTCAACGCCACCGATCAACGCAGAATCAGGCACGAAGCAGTCGGCGAAGATGACGTCGCACACATGTGTGCCGCGTTGCCCCATCTTTCGTTCCGGCCGACCGAGGCTGATGCCGGCGGTATCAGCGTCAACGATGAATGCGGAAACGCCGGATGCGCCATCGGATTTGCGATCGGTGCGCGCCATCACCGTGAACACGCCAGCGCGTGGAGCGTTGGTGATGTAGCGCTTGGTACCGTTTAACCGATAGCCACCTTCGACCCGCTCGGCGGTCGTTTTCAACGACGCCGCGTCCGATCCGGAATTGGGTTCGGTCAGGCAGAACGACGCGATCAGTTCGCCGCGAGCCATGCACGGGAGATATTTCGATTTCTGCTCGTCGGTACCATCGATGACGATGCCCTGACTGCCGATTCCGATCGTCGTTCCGAACACGGAGCGGAACGCCGGCGAGGTCCAGCCGATCTCCATGGCTACCCGCGCCTCTTCGACGGACGTCAAACCGAGGCCGCCATAGTCGGTTGGAATCGTCAGAGCGAAGAAGCCCATCTCGCGCATCTCGGCCACGATTTCGTCAGGCACTGCGTCGTCCTCTTCGACTTTTTTTTCGAGCGGCACGAGCCGCCCGCGAACGAAATCGCGAACTGACTGCAGCAGCTGCTCAAAAACGTCCGTTTCCATGAAGAGCTCCTGAAGAGATGAACGCGCGAACGATATCGCTGTTGCTACATTGATGGCGGCATTCAATACGACCACCAAAGGAGCTGCAGTGAAGTTCACCGACATCATCTATGAAGTCAAGGATCACGTAGCTCGGATCACGATTAACCGCCCCAAGCAACTCAATGCGTTCACCGGCGATACGCTGAAGGAGCTGACGCTTGCCGTCGAGAGCGCTGGTGCCGATGACGATATCGGCGTGGTGGTGCTGACGGGCGCAGGAGATCGCGCTTTTTCCGCCGGCGGTGACGTCAATTGGGAGAAGGAAGGCGGGCTCGAGCGACAGACTCTAGAGCCGTACCTGTTCCACGTCACGCTGTCGCGGTGCCTGAAACCCACGATCGCGCGCGTAAATGGCTACGCGATCGGTGGCGGGCACCACATGGCCTATTTTTGCGATCTGACCATCGCGTCTGACAACGCCACCTTCGGGCAGAACGGACCGCGCGTCGGCAGTCCCGCGTGCGGAGCCATGGTCAGCTATCTGACGCGTGTCGCCGGCGCAAAAAAAGCACGCGAGATCTGGATGCTGTGCCGCCGGTACACGGCGAAGGAAGCGCTCGACATGGGCCTCGTTAATACGGTCGTTCCACAGGCGCAGCTCGACGGAGAAGTCGACAAATGGTGCACTGAAATTCTTGCACTGTCGCCCACGTGCATGAAGATATTAAAGGCATCGTTCGTCGAGGAATACAACGACCTGCTGGGGCAGGGCGACGAGCTACGTCGCTACATGCTCACGCCCGAGTTTTGGAAATACGAGCAGCAGGAAGGCGCAACGGCGTTTCTGGAAAAACGCCGGCCTGATTTCTGGGGCGCGCGCGCAGCGGGCAAGCGGGCCGGACGATTGTGAGTTTGCCCGTTGCGGTACACGCTGAGCGAACAGCAAGCTCAATGAGCCGACTGCGCTGAGTGTCACGCCGCAACGTTTCCGCTGCGCTGGCTACCACGCTGTTTGCACAGACCTTTGGGTCGGCGGCAGTGCTGGCTCCGACAGTTCTGGCACCGTTGATCGGCAAATCGATGGGTTTGTCGGTGGCGACCATCGGCTTGTACATCAGCATTGTTTATGTGGGCTCGATGATCGCGAGTGTGCTATCAGGGCCTGTGATCGACGCGGCTGGCGGCACACGTGTCTCGCAAATTGCTTTACTTATCTGCGCCGTGGGACTGTGCCTCTTAAGCACTTCGGTCGTGATCCTCGCTGTATGGGGTGCATTCATGATCGGACTTGGATACGGGCCACTCACGCCGGCGAGCTCGGACGTTTTGGCTCGCGCTGCACCCCCTGGCCGAATGGCGGTTATTTATTCACTGAAGCAAACCGGCGTACCGCTTGGCGGTGTGCTCGCAGGTCTTCTACTCCCGGTGTTGGCACTTGCAATTGGATGGAACTGGGCGCTGACGGTTGTCGGCGGTGGCTGCGTACTTTGCGCTGTCGCCGCGACACCCTACAGGTTGCCCCTCGATGGCGAACGGAGCGGAAAGATTCAGCGACCGCGCATTCGCCAGGCGCTTGAACCGATCGCTTCGACGCTGCGCAATACGGAGTTAAAAATTCTTGCGATCTCATCGGGCGTTTTTTCTGCCACCCAGTTTTGCCTCGCGGTTTATCTGGTGACCTTTTTGACGCAGACATTGCTCTGGCAGATCGTTGCAGCGGGTGTGGCGCTATCGGCAACTCAGGCCACGGGGGCG
>JACCZX010000282.1 GCA_013695705.1 Burkholderiaceae bacterium
ATTTGCGCGCGCGCCAAGGAAGGCAGGATTTCCGGTGGCATTAATTCGCAATGCCCGTGGTCAACCGCGCGTTCATGCGCTGCCAAAAATTCAGCGGGGAGTCGGTCAAGTCCGTAATTTTCGCGAAGCTGTGCGTTGAAGGCACCGAAGCCCTGCTGCGCTATACCCATCGCTTCAGGACGCGATAAGTTCGCAGCGACGATCGGCAAGTCATATTCGAGTGCCAGCTCAAGAAACTGACGATATAAATTCCAGTCCCAACCGCGGGCCCCACCTGCGCGCTGGATCAAATGGTCGACGCGAGTTACCCCGGGCGGCAACACATCGATGCGCGCACGGTCGACGTCGCCCTGACGCTCCCGATCAAATTGCTCGAACGCAATCGCCGGCCGCGCACCACGAGCAAGCAGCAGGCGCAACGCTTCTGCACGGACGGCGTGCTGGGCAACGTTGTCGTGTACTTCGCCAAGCAGGATTACCGGGCGTCGTGACATCGCTTCGGCAAGCACTTCGGCCGTTGATGTAGCTGCTCGCGATGTGCCACACCCAACAAGTGTTATCGCGATAAGAACGCGGAAATAGACGGGCACTGACAGCTTCAATTGCCGCGGGGGATTTACTTGTAGCCAACGCGATCAAGAATGCGCTGCGCAGCGATGGTGTTTTTGCCCAGCGTTGAAACCGCGACTTCTTCATGCTTGAAACTGCCGAGTGATGAGAGCTCGGGGTTATTCAACGTCGCACCCTTCGCTGCCGGAAACTCATTGTTGCCATTGGCGAAATACGTCTGGGCCGACGGGCTCGATAAGTATTCGAGGAAAGCAATTGCATTGGCCTTGTTCGGCGCATTCTTCGCAACGCCACCGCCAGCAATGTTGATGTGCGCGCCCGTGGTCGATTGATTCGGCCAGACGAAGCCTACTTTGCTGACCACCTCCCGATCCTTCGGATCAGTCGAGCGCATCAGGCGCACCCAGTAATAAGTGTTGGTCACCGCCGCTCCACACTCCCCTGCAGCGACCGCCTTGATCTGATCAGTATCACCACCGCTCGGCGGCCGCGCCATGTTGGACACGATTCCTCGAGCCCACTGTTCGGCGCCCGCCTCACCCATCGACTCAACGCGCGACGCGATTAACGACAACATGTACGGATGCGAGCCCGAGCGCGTGCACACTTTGCCCCTGTTCTTCGGGTCGGCGAGCTCTTCGTAGGTGTCGACATCCTCCTGCTTCACGCTTGCCCTGTTGTAAACGATGGCGCGTGCGCGCGTAGAGAACCCGAACCAGGTGCCGTCGTTCGAGCGCAGGGTTGCGGGTATTCGATGTTCGAGCACCTTTGATTGAACCGGTTGGAACAGGCCGTCGATCTGCGCGCGCCACAGACGCGCCGCATCAACCATGATCACGACATCCGCAGGGCTGTTCGCGCCCTCGGCTTTCAGCCGCTGCAGTAGTTGCTCATCACCCGCCTCGATGCGGTTGATCCTGATGCCGCTCTGCTTGGTGAAATTCGAGTACAGCGCTTCATCGGTTTGATAATGGCGAGCCGAGTAAAGATTGAGCACTTTCTGCTGGGCCAAGCTTGAAAATGGCGTCGCCAGCGACGCTGCAAATATCGCGTACAGCAAACTTTGGCGCCTCATTTACCACCCGCTCGCTAAGGGACATGTAGCGGACGTTAACGCAACCTAATCGCAAATGCAAGTAATTCTTATTTACGATATTAAAAATAAATCAATAACTTAAAGGGCTTGATTAAGGTCGAATCTCATCGTCCTGACGGTCGATAAGGGGCCGCCGAGTAGGCGGAGCCGCCCTGACAATCGCCTCAGCGTCCACCAGCACGCGGCGAGCGCCGTCGAAGCGCGCGGCCCAGTAGCGGTCGTCAAGCGCCTCGATTCGCACCTTGCCGCCGCGCGCCGGTGCGTGCAGAAAGCGGCCATCGCCAATGTAAATGGCGACGTGCGAATAGGCACGCGCGAGCGTATTAAAGAAAACCAGATCGCCCGGCTCGAGTTGTGAGCGGTCAATCGGTGCGCCGATTTTTCCGATGTCCTCGGCGCGGCGCGGTAGTTGATGGGTGGTAACCGCGTTGTATACATACCGGACCAGACCGCTGCAATCGAAACCACCATCGGGCGTTGATCCGCCGTATCGGTAAGGCGTGTTGATCAAGGTTAACGCGCGCACGACCACGTCAGACCGCACATCCGGCAGAGCTCGCTCGACGCCCAACGCGCGACCGTCGACGAGCAGAAGAACGGCAGCAAGTCCAAAGGTGGCCGACCTGATTGTCACGTGAAACCTATTCGAACAAACGATTGGCTTCCGCATACGGAATTGCATCGTCATGAAAACGCGCATAAGTGCCGGAGCTCAGCAAGTCTTGCGCAATGCGCCGCGTCAGCATCATCGTCGCGCGCATCGGGCCTGAGCCCTGGCTCACTCGGCGCACGCCGAGTTGTTGCAGCTGAGCAATCGGCGGGCAGCCTGCAACCGCGAGGACATTCAGTGGGCCGGCGATTTCGCCTACCAGAGTTTTGATTGTGCGCGCGTCGACGACTGATGGCACGAACAGGCAGTCGGCGCCTGCTTCGCGGTAGCAGTTGGCGCGCGCGATGCTTTCGCTCAATCGATCTGCTTCGCTGCCGAGTTTCAGCCAGTAGCTGTCGGTACGCGCATTGACCACGATTGGAACTCCGCTCTTTCGCACGGCCTCGCACACGGCGCGGATTTTCTCCGTCTGCAGCGACGCGTCGGCCAAGCGCGCCTCGCCCAACGCGTCGCTGTCTTCGATGTTGACCCCGACCGCACCCAGCGCAATCACGGAGCGCACCATGTCGACCACGGCATCAATGGTGTCGCCGTAGCCCGTAACGATGTCGGCGGTGACGGGAACATCGACCGCACCAACGATCTCGCCGATCGCGGCTAACACTTTTTCCCGCGGCATGATCTCGCCGTCCGCATAACCGTGACTGAACGCCACGCCGGCGCTGCCGGTGCCTACCGCCTGCGCGCCGGCGTGCTCAAACACGCGCGCACTTGCCCCATCCCACGCGTTGCATACAACAAGAATGTCGCCTTCGCGATGCAGCGTCTGAAACCGCCGCGCTTTGTCGACTGCGCCCTGCAACGGATTACGCGGCACGGTCGGGCAATGCCTGCGGATCGTTGTAACTTCTGACAGTCGTTCCACGGTAAAGAATCTGCGCGTTCCGTTCGGTAATCTGCTTATGTAGAGCGACGAAGTCGGGTTGCATGTCGGCGCTGGGGCGCGGTTCGAGATCAAAATGATGATAAGTGTCGGCGCCGCGCACCAGCGTTGCACTGTCCTTGCCCGCTATTTGCGAAACGCTGGTGGGGATGTAGCGGATCGCAAAACCGATGCGGCGGTCGTTCGAAGGATTGGCCGGCGAGCCATGGACCAACCGCACGTGATGCAGCGAGATTTCGCCTGGTTGCAGCGTGATCGTGACCGTCTTCGATTCATCGACGTCAACAGCAATCTCCTGTCCGCGCGTCAGAAGGTTGTTCTTCGCAAAAGTATCGCGATGCTCGAGTTGATCCGACAGGTGCGTGCCGGGAATGAAAGTCATCGCACCGTTGGAAGCATTGCTCGGCGTCAACGCAACCCACGCGGTTACGACGTCGGGCCTGTTGAGCCCCCAGTAAGTCGAGTCCTGGTGCCAGGAAACGAACGCGGGATTGCAAGCTTCCTTGATGAAAAAATTGGTGGTCCAGCACAACAAGTCAGGCCCGTATAAATCCTCGATCGCATCGACGATTCGGCTGTTTCGCACCAGATCGCCGAGCCAGGGAAACAGCAGATGCGTTTTGTGACGCAGGTCGCCCGCCAACGGACCTCCCGAACGCGTTTCGTGGTCCTCCAATTTGCGACGAATCTGCAGTGCATCGGCCTCGGGCATCACGCGCACCGGGAATATGCAACCGTCGCGGTGAAACTGCTCGACTTGCGCCTCGCTCAAAATTTTCGGCATCGCAATCCTCGCCAACTAAAAATATCAGGCCGCACCGCTGATCACGTTCATCACGTCGACCGACGCATGCGCTTCGGCGGGTGTGCCGCCAAAGATTATCTCGCCACGCTCCAGAACATACAGGCGGTCCGCATACTCTGGAATGTGGTGAATGTTCGACTCGGCCATCAAGATTCCGTGTCCAAGACGACGGATCGACGCGATCCCCTCGCTGATGCTCGGAATGATCGCCGGCGACAATCCCTCGAAAGGTTCGTCGAGCAGCAGCAGCTCTGCGTCAAGCGTCAGCGCGCGCGCGATCGACACCATCTTGCGCTCGCCGCCGGAAAGCTGGCTGCCGCCGCGCGTGGCGTAATCACGCAGCTTAGGAA
>JACCZX010000295.1 GCA_013695705.1 Burkholderiaceae bacterium
CACCAGCAGCGTCGCGACCCAGTTGACGAGCGCCACTGCCAGCTGACTGGTCGCCAGCAGCGACAGCAAGATGATCGCCGTGAGCAATTCGATATCGACGCCGCCGCGATCCAGTTCAATGGCAAGCGCGGTGGTCAACGCAATAGTGAGCGTCGCGATCGCGCCAAGATACAAAGCGAGCGGATACCTGCGTCCGATTTCACGCAATGCTCGGACTCCCGAGCGCCTTGCGTCTACTGCGCGCTCCAGCGCGGGACGTCCTTGATCGATCAAGTAAAAACCGGCGTGCGATGTGCGGTGATCGGCGCCGGGCGTGGACGCCGCTGCGCCGGCAGCGCGCGCCAGCTCGACCGCCTTGGCAGCGACATCGGCTTCCGACAGCGCACTGCGTCGGGCAATCTGTTCGGTGGCGTGCCGGTAACGGTCGCGTGTTGCGAATTCCATCTGTGCGTGCACGCCGGCGGGATCCTCGCGCAACACCTTCTCGACCACGCTCATCTGCTCGACGAACTCGCGCCAGTCGATTGCGCTCAGCACTCGCAGGCTGCCGATGCTGTTGCTGATAGAAACTTGGTGTGACGCCTGCAACTGTGCCTCCAGCTGCACCAGCTGATCGATCGTCAGATGAGATTCCGCTAATTGCTGCTCGATCCACGTCAGCGCCAGGGCGAGCGCCGGGCTCTGCCCCTGCAGGCGGCGCGTCAACTCTGCGACGAATGCGCTGCCAAGCGGCGGCAGTGAGCGCGCCATGTCGGCGATGACCAGGATCAGATTCTTCGGATCATTCTCGGCCGTGACCATCATCTGATCGGCCCAGACGTCGGCCAGATCGCGATCGGCGCGCGCGCCTGCCATCCGCACTCCGACGCGTCGCAGATTCTCGATCAACGCCAGCCGCAGCATGATCGGAATTGCCCATAGCTCGCCGAGCTTCAGTGGCGTCACCGTTTGATACGCGGCAACGAAGCGGCTCAGGCGCGGTGCGTCGACCAGCCCGTCCCCGTGCGAAATCGTTTCGAGCGCGATGTCATAGACGCGCGGCAATCGTGCCGACGGCCCGCTGGCCAGGCGCGGCAGCTCGCGGCTGTAGCCGCGGGGCAGATGTCGCTTGGCGGTAGCGATCTGCTCTTCGATCAAATGAAAGTTATCGACCAGCCACTCGCCGGCCGGGGTGATGCGTTGATGAGTTGAAAGCGAAGCGGTGAGCAGATTGCACACTTCGATCAGCGTGCCCTCGTTATCGGCCAGGCGCGCCAGCAGCGGATCGCGCGTGCGGCGCAGAGTGACCTTGTGCGCGGCAGCCAGTGTCCTGCCGTGCTGCTCCATCTGATCGGCGCTGAACAGCTCGGAGCGCAGCGGCGCTTCCTCAACCGATGATGCGAGCGAAAGGCCGCTGGTAGAAAAACGCGTCTTGAATTGGGTCAGGTGCCCGAGGATGGAAGAGCTGCTCGCCCTCAATTGCGACGTCCAACCAGTAGTTGCGGCATTGAGCAGGATACCAAGTTGTTGAACTATCCTCTGTTATCAAAGATAGCGCCGTTGGAGGGATAGCGTGAAACCGACTGAACGACTGCACCAGCTCGGCCAGAGCCTGTGGCTCGACAATATTTCGCGCCGGATTCTCGACGACGGCACGCTGCGCCGCTACATCGACGAGCTCTGCGTTACCGGACTGACGTCGAATCCGACCATCTTCGACGAAGCGATCGGCGCTGGCGACGCGTATGACGCAGGAATTCGCAGCAAGGCGCGCGCCGGAAAATCGGGCGAAGAGCTGTTTCTCGAACTGGCGCTCGAGGATCTGCGCCGTGCGGCCGATATGTTTCGCTCGATCTTCGATGCCACCGATGGCGTCGATGGCTGGGTATCGATGGAAGTATCACCCCTTCTGGCCGACGACACTGCGGGCAGCATCGAAGCGGCGCTGCAAATCTACCGCCAGGCGGATCGACCCAATCTGTTCGTCAAGATCCCGGGTACGGTGCAGGGCATTCCGGCTATCGAGGAATCGATCTTCGCGGGTGTGCCGGTCAACGTGACGCTGCTGTTTTCGAGCGAGCAGTATCTGGCGGCGGCCAATGCATATCTGCGCGGGCTCGAGCGCAGGCTCGCGGCTGGGCTCGAGCTCAATGTCGGATCTGTGGCGTCAGTATTCGTCAGCCGCTGGGACCGAGCGGTCAACGACCAGGTCACATCGGCACTGCTCAATCGGCTCGGCATTGCGATCGCAGGACGTACCTACCACGAGTATCGAGAGCTGTTGCTATCGGCGCGCTGGCAAAAGCTTGCTGCGGCCGGAGCGCAGCCGCAACGGCTGCTGTGGGGGAGCACGGGCATGAAAGATCCCGCAGCATCGGCCGCATTTTACGTCGAAGCACTGGCAGCGCCCGACACGATCAACACGATGCCCGAGAAAACACTGCTCGCGTTTGCTGAAGGCGGGCAGGTCAACGGCGCAATGGCCGACGACGGCAGCGGCGCCGAAACAGTGCTGCACAAGTTTTCGCAGGCCGGGGTCGACGTTGAAGCGCTTGCCGCGCAGCTGCAGCACGACGGTGCGCAGGCGTTCGTCAAGTCGTGGACGGCGTTATTGCAACGTATCGCTGACAAGAGCGAAGTGCTGGCAGAAGCCGGATCACAGGTTGCGAAGACCGCGTGAGCTCAGCCGCGCGCGCTGTCGATGAAACGCTGCTTACCGCGCGACCGGAGTGGCAGGCGCTGCAGCGCCATTTGCAACAGATAGAAATCCGGCACCTGCGCGAATTGTTTGCAGCCGATCCGCAGCGCGGGCAACGATTCAGCGTGGAGGGTGCCGGTTTTTACTTCGATTACTCCAAGAATCGCATTACCGACGAGACGCTGCGACTGCTGTTGGCACTCGCGCAAGCGTGCGGCTTGTCCGAGCGCATCAACGCGATGTTTCGCGGCGAGCCGATCAACACCACCGAGCGGCGCGCAGCGCTGCACGTCGCGCTGCGGGCGCCGCGCACCGAGCGCATCCTTGTTAACGCCATCGATGTGGTGCCCGGCGTGCACACGGTCCTCGACCGCATGGCGTCAGTTGCAAATCGCGTGCGCAATGGCGAATGGATTGGCCAGAGCGGCAAGCGCATCCGCAACGTTGTCAACATCGGCATCGGTGGCTCCGACCTCGGGCCGGTGATGGTGTACGAGGCGTTGCGGCATTACAGCGATCGCGCCATTGCAATGCGCTTCGTGTCAAACATCGACGGCACCGACTTCGTCGAAGCGGTGCGCGATCTGTCCGCCGACGAAACACTTTTCATCGTCTGCTCGAAGACATTCACCACGCAGGAAACGCTGACGAACGCCCGCGCGGCGCGCGCATGGTGCATCGACGCGCTTGGTGACCAGGGTGCGATCGCGAAGCATTTCGTCGCGGTGTCGACCAATGCCGAAGAAGTCGCCAGGTTCGGCATCGATACTGACAACATGTTCGGTTTCTGGGACTGGGTCGGCGGCCGTTACTCGATCGGCTCAGCAGTTGGCTTGTCGACGATGCTCGCTATCGGAGAAGAAAATTTCCGCGCACTGCTGGCGGGTTTTCGCGCGATGGATGAACATTTCCTGCATGCGCCGCCTGCGCGCAACCTGCCGTGGTTGCACGGCCTAATCGCGGTCTGGAACAACAACTTCCTCGGCGCTTCCACCGTCGCCGTGCTGCCCTACGAGCAATATCTGAAACGCTTTCCAGCGTATCTGCAGCAGCTGGCGATGGAGAGCAACGGCAAGCGCGTCACGGTCGACGGCGTTGCCGTCGCTTACGAGACCGCACCGATTGTCTGGGGCGAGCCCGGCACCAACGGCCAGCATTCTTTTTATCAGTTGCTGCATCAGGGCACGCGTCTGGTCGCGTGCGACTTCATCGGCTTCTGCCGTGCGCTAAATCCTCTTGGCGATCAACACGATTTGCTGATCGCCAATTTTTTCGCGCAAAGCGAAGCGCTGGCATTCGGCAGCGCCGCTGACGAGCCGCACCGCAACTTTGACGGCAACCGGCCCAGCAACACGATTCTGGGTGAGTCGCTCACCCCGCATTCACTGGGCGCGCTGGTGGCACTGTATGAGCACAGTGTGTTCGTGCAAGGTGCGATCTGGAACATCGAGCCATTCGACCAGTGGGGCGTGGAACTCGGCAAAGCGCTGGCGCAGCGGGTTGCGGCCGAGATTGCCGGCGGTTCCGAGCTCGCGCACGACAGTTCGACCGATGCGCTGATCCGCCGCTATCGTGCGTTACGTCAGAAATCGTGAGCGATAGATCAACTGCCCGGCGGCCAGTTGTGTGATTCGCGCTGGCAATGCTTGCACCAAGCGTACAGCGCGTCGTACATCACCATGCCGTGCTTTAGCATTTCGTGATCGTCGGCAAACCCGTGCGACAGCCCGAGCGATAGCGCGTACAGACCGGCCGACTGCGGTGTGAGATCCAGACGCGACGTGTCGGCTCCGCGCACGATCAACGCGAGCCGCTGCAACGCGCGGTCGTCGAGTTGATACTTCTTCAAGAACGCATCGAAGCTGCACAGCTCGCCTTCGTGCGTCAGCTCCACACCCGGAATGTCGTACGGAATCGCCTTCGTTTTCTCAGCGACGCTCAGTACGTCGCTGCTCGGGACGTACAGGAACTCCGGCTCCTGATCGATGAACCGGGCCACCAGCCAGGGGCAGGCAATACGGTCGATCTTGGGACGCTCACGCGTAATCCATTTCATGCCGCCTCCTTCATGCTGTCTCCTCATTCGCGGTTGTCAGACGAGTCACAGGCATTCGCGCGACTCGCCAACCTGCGAAGCCATCTACGACATAGCGTGCGTCCAGGCCAAGCGCTCGTAACGTGGCGGCGATTCCCTGGCCGATCTCATGCCCTTGCGCGCAGTAGAGAACCGCGGGGCGATCGCGCGGAATATCGTCCTTCCACGCCAGCACCTGTTCAGGGTCAAGCCAGCGCGCGCCCGGAACTTCGGCACCATCGCTGGCGCGCACGCCCTTGCGGCGTACGTCGAGCAATGTAAATGTCCGGCCAGCTGATTGCCATTCGGCCAACTCGTGTGGGCTGATTCTGTCCATGTCGATCCTCCTTCAGTAAAACAGTCGCACCAATAAACCAACTACCGCGCACGCCGCGATCACCTGGATCACGCCCGCCTTGAAGCGCAGCAACGCCACCGCAGCAGCGAGCGCGATCAGCGCGGATATCCAGTCGAACTTCCCTGCGAAGCCGTGAGGCCAGAGCACGTGATATGCGAAGAACAAAGTGAGGTTGAGGATGGCGCCCACGACCGCCGCGGTGATGGCAGTCAACGGCGCGGTGAACTTCAGATCGTTGTGCGTGCTCTCGACCAGCGGTCCGCCCGCAAGAATGAACAGGAACGAGGGCAGGAAGGTGAACCACGTCACCAGTGACGCGGCCACGGCGCCGGCAAGAAAGAGGTTGTCCGCACCAAACAGCGCGTTGACATAAGCGCCGACGAAGCCGACGAAAGCCACCACCATGATCAGAGGCCCGGGCGTTGTTTCGCCCAGCGCGAGCCCGTCGATCATCTGCACCGGAGTTAACCAGCCGTAATCGACGACCGCGCCTTGATATACATACGGCAGCACTGCGTACGCGCCACCGAATGTCAACAGCGCCGCCTTGGTGAAGAACCAGCTCATCTGCGTCAGCATGTGGTCCCATCCGCAGACGATGAGAAGCAGCGACATCGGGACCAGCCAAAGCACGCCGCCGACCAGTGCTACCTGCACCAGGCGGCTCCATTTGAACGCAGCATGCACGGGAGTCGGCGTGTCATCGTCGATGATCGCCGGGCCAAACGATGTGCTTGACGCGGTGTGGCTGCCGCCGACGATGAATTTCGCCGGCGCCAGGCGCCCACCGAGGTAGCCGATGACGGCGGCTGCTGCGATGACGGCGGGAAACGGTGCATCGAATGCGAAGAGCGCCACGAACGACGCTGCTGTGATCGTCCATAGGACTGCATTCTTCAATGCGCGCGAGCCGATGCGGTAGGCAGCCTGCAGCACGATCGCGGTGACCGCAGGCTTGATGCCGTAGAACAAGCCCGCCACCAACGGCGCGTCGCCGAACGTGATGT
>JACCZX010000314.1 GCA_013695705.1 Burkholderiaceae bacterium
CCGCTGCGCACCTCGCGTTCCTTGCGAAAGCGCACCTGTGTTGCGACATCGGGGCGCGCAATCGCGAATGTGCCCGACTCGCCGCAGCAGCGATCGTTGTTTTCGATTGCAACGTTATCGATCGTCCTGACCAGCTCGTTGACCGTCTTTAGCGGCGCCTGCAGCTTCATTGGCGAATGACACGGATCGTGATACATGTACCGCACGCCGGTGACGCCTTCGATGCGCAAGTTTTTTTCGAGCAGATATTCATGGATGTCAATGATGCGGCAACCAGGAAAGATCTCTTCGAATTTGTAGCCTTGAAGCTGGTCGTAACAGGTACCGCAACTCACCACAACCGTCTTGATATCCAGATAATTCAGCGTGTTGGCGACGCGATGGAACAGCACGCGGTTGTCGGTAATGATTTTTTCAGCCTTGTCGAATTGACCGGCACCGCGCTGCGGATAACCGCAGCACAAATAGCCGGGCGGCAACACCGTCTGTACGCCGGCGTGCCACAGCATCGCCTGCGTTGCCAGCCCCACTTGCGAGAACAAACGCTCGGAGCCGCAGCCAGGGAAATAAAACACCGCTTCGGTTTCGCTGGTTGTTTTTTGCGGGTCTCGAATGATCGGCACATAGTGCGAGTCTTCGATGTCCAGCAAAGCGCGCGCCGTTTTCTTTGGCAGATTTCCCGGCATCTTCTTGTTGATGAAGTGAACGACCTGCTCGGTCATCTTTGGCCGGCCGCCGGTGGTCGAAGGAGGATGGCGCACTTGCAGCGCCGCTGCCGGACGGAAGAACTGATTGCCGAAGCGCTGCAGCTTGAAACCCCACTCAAGCATAACGGTGCGCACGATCTTGATCGTCTGCGGATCTTTCGCGTTCAGGAAAAACATCGACCCCCACGCGCCGGCATTAAATTTTTTCTTGCCCATTCTGCGCAGCAGATCGCGCATTGCCATGCTGACATCGCCGAAGTCGATATCCACCGGGCAAGGCGATTCGCACTTGTGGCACACGGTGCAGTGATCAGCCACATCTGAAAATTCATCCCAATGCTTTATCGAGATGCCGCGCCGCGTCTGCTCTTCGTACAAAAATGCTTCGATCAGCAACGACGTCGCCAGGATTTTGTCGCGCGGCGAATAAAGCAAGTTCGCACGCGGAACGTGCGTCGTGCACACCGGCTTGCATTTGCCGCAGCGCAGGCAATCCTTGATCGCGTCGGCAATGCTTGCGATATCGCTTTGCTGCATGATCAGCGACTCGTGCCCCATCAGCCCGAAGCTCGGCGTGTACGCGTTTGACATGTCGGCGCCGGGCATCAACTTGCCTTTGTTGAAGCGCCCCTCCGGATCGATCGCGTTCTTGTAGCCACGGAATCCCGCCGTCTCCTCGTCGGTCAGAAATTCGAGCTTCGTGATGCCGATCCCGTGTTCGCCCGAGATCACGCCACCCAGGTCGCGCGCGATCTTCATGATGCGCGCCACCGCGGCATTCGCCCTTTGCAGCATCACGTAGTTGTCCGAGTTCACGGGGATGTTGGTGTGCACGTTGCCGTCACCCGCGTGCATGTGCAGGGCGACGAACACGCGGCCACGCAATACGCGCTTATGAATTGCGTCGGCTTCCGCGAGTACTGGCGCAAACGCGTCGCCGGAAAAAATGCGATGCAGCGGCGCGCGTACTTCGGTTTTCCATGATGCGCGGATGGTGTGATCCTGCAGAACGTCGAACACGCGTACGGTGCCGGTGAGCGCAATGCGGCGTTCGAACTCACCCACCAGGTGCGTAAGCCCAAGCCGCGACAGCTCGGCGCGCGCGTGCGCCAACGGCGCGTCAAGTTGATTCAGTAAATAACGCCAACGCTCTCGCGTGTAAGTGAGCAGCTCGCGCGCTTCACCGAGCCGGTCGCCGATGATCTCGCCGCGCGGCAAGCGGTCGAACTCGGCGTCGCCTGTCTTGCCAAGAGCGAAGGAACTGTCGAAGTAGCGTGCGAGCTCGTCTAACAACTCTAGCTTGTTCTGCAGCGAGAGCTCGATATTGATGCGCTCGATCGCTTCGGTGTACTCGCCCATTTTGGGCAGCGGAATGACGACGTCCTCGTTCAGCTTGAACGCGTTCGTGTGTTTCGAGATCGCCGCGGTCTTGGCGCGATCGAGCCAGAACTTCTTGCGGGCTTCTGCGCTGACGGCAACAAAGCCCTCGCCTTGCCGCGCGTTGGCGAGTCGCACGACCTCGGACGACGCGCGCGCGACCGCCGCGTCGTCGTCGCCGACGATATCGCCGAACAGCGCCATCTTCGGCAAGCTTCCACGCTTCGATTTGGTCGTGTAGCCGACGGCACGCAGGTAACGATCGTCGAGATGTTCCAGCCCCGCGAGCAACACTCCGCCAGGGCTCTGGCCTAGGTAGTCGGTAATCTCGACGATCGAGGGGATGGCTTCGTGCGCCTGGCCGAAAAATTCGAGGCATACGGTGCGGATGTGCTGCGGCATCTTGTGCACGACCCAGCGCGCCGACGTGATCAGGCCGTCGCAACCCTCTTTCTGCACGCCGGGAACGCCGCCCAGAAACTTGTCGGTGACGTCCTTGCCAAGGCCGACCTTGCGAAATTGCGCGCCGGTGAGCTGAATTCGCTCGGTGCGCAATACCTTTGCCTTCGCAGCCGGCTGTGTGCCGTCCTTGTAGGTCAGCTCGAACAACGCCTCGGGCGCATCGTGAATTTTTCCGAGGTTGTGGTTGATGCGCTCGACTTCGAGCCAATTGCCCGCGGGATCGACCATGCGCCACCACGCAAGGTTGTCGACTGCGGTGCCCCATAGCACCGCCTTCTTGCCGCCCGCGTTCATCGCGATGTTGCCGCCGATGCACGATGCATCGGCGGAGGTCGGGTCAACAGCGAACACGTAGCCGGAGCGCTCGGCCGCTTCGGCAACTCTGCGGGTGACTACTCCTGCGCCCGACATGATGGTTGGCACGGAAGCACTGATGCCGGGCAACGCCGCCGATTCCACTTCGGACAGGTTCTCAAGCTTCTCGGTGTTGATCACCGCCGACAACGGAGTCAGCGGAATCACGCCGCCGGTGTAGCCGGTCGCGCCGCCACGAGGAATAATCGTCAGGCCGAGTTCGATGCAGCTGCGGACCAGGCCGGGAATTTCGTCCTCGTTATCCGGATGCAGCACCACGAACGGATACTCGACGCGCCAGTCGGTCGCATCGGTCACGTGCGTCACACGCGCGTAGCCGTCGAAGCGCACGTTGTCGCCGCGTGTATGACGCGCCAGTACGCGCCGCGCCTTCTTGCGCAGATCCCACGTTGCGCGAAATTCTGCCTCGAATGCCTGCACTGTCTTGCGCGCCGCAGCCAGTAGCTGACCGACCTTCGCATCGCGCTCAACATCCTCCGGTTCGCGGCGCTTTTCGATTTCACGCAGCCGATGATGCAGCGCCTCGATCAATGCAGCGCGCCGCTTCGGATTGTCGAGCAGGTCTTCCTGCAGGTAGGGATTACGGCGCACCACCCAGATATCGCCGAGCACTTCGTACAGCATGCGCGCCGAGCGACCGGTGCGGCGCTCGCCGCGCAACTCATCCAGCACACGCCATGCTTCGGTGCCGAGCAGGCGCATCACGATCTCGCGATCGGAAAATGACGTGTAGTTGTACGGAATCTCGCGCAGTCGCGCGGGTTGATCGGCGCTGGCCTGCGTATGTACGGATTGAGCTGACAGCGGGGCGTTCATCGTTGCGCGAGCGCGCTCGTTGCTTGGCGCGCAAGTGTAGCGAGTCGTGATCGACCTAGACGACCAGAGTTTCCTCCTGCATCGCCGCTATCTGCTCGCGCAGCTCGAGAATGCGATCTTCCCAATAGCGCTGCGTGTTGAACCACGGGAAGGCGGAGGGGAATGCCGGGTCATCCCAGCGGCGCGCGATCCAGGCCGAGTAGTGCAGAAGCCGCAGCGTTCGCAGCGGCTCGATCAGGGCCAGCTCGCGCCGGTCGAACTCGGCGAAATCTTCGTAGCCTTCGAGCAGATCGGCAAGCCTCTCGGTTTGTTCGGCACGCTCTCCACCGAGCAGCATCCAGAAATCCTGCACCGCCGGCCCCATGCGGCTGTCGTCGAAGTCGACGAAGTGCGGGCCGACATTGCCGGCCGAATCGGTCCACAAAACGTTGCCTTCGTGACAGTCGCCGTGCAGCCGTAGTGAGTGATGCGCGCCCCTGTCGTACTGAGCCGCGACCAGGTCGAGCGCCTGCTGCGAAACACCGCTGTAGACGTTCTTCAGCTCCGGCGGCAGCCAATCGCCTTCAAGAAGATAACGGCGCGGCTCGACCCCGAACGTCGCAATATCGAGTGCCGGCCGATCGGTGTACGGTTTGACGCGGCCGACTGCGTGGATGCGGCCAAGAAAACGCCCAAGCCACTCGCGCACGCTTGGGTCGTCCATGTTCGGCGCCCGTCCGCCGGCGCGCCGAAAGACTGCGAAGCGAAAGCCTTCGAATGAATGCAGCGTGTCGCCGGCAATCGAAAGCGCAGGAACCGCGGGTATCTCGCGTTCGGCCAGTTCGGCAATGAAGGCGTGCTCTTCGAGGATCTGCGTCTCGGACCAGCGGCCGGGACGATAAAACTTGACGACGACAAACGTTCCGTCTTCGAGGCCGACTTGGTACACACGATTTTCGTAGCTGTTCAGCGCAAGCTGGCGGCCGTCCGTAGCGAGGCCCGTGCTGTCAATCGCGTTCAGTACGGTGTCCGGGGTCAGCCCGGCGTACGGCGGTGGATGAGGTGGCATGTCTGGATGGTACGCAGCCGTGATACTTTGCCCGCTCATCGAGGGGAGCGAATGCCATGCCGGCTCAGGAATATCTGCGCCGAATTCTGACTGCGCGCGTATACGACGTCGCGATAGAGTCGCCGCTGGAGGTGGCGCCGGGATTGTCGGAGCGGCTCGGCAACCGCGTGCTGCTGAAGCGCGAGGACCTGCAGCCGATCAAGAGCTTCAAGCTGCGCGGCGCCTACAACAAGATGGCGCAGCTTTCGCGTGAGGAATTGATGCGGGGCGTGATTGCCGCGTCGGCGGGCAATCATGCGCAAGGCGTGGCGTTGGCGGCTCAGAAACTTGAATGCCGCGCGCTGATCGTGATGCCGGTTACGACGCCCGAAGTCAAAGTCGATGCGGTGCGTGCGCGAGGCGGAGAAGTCGTGCTGTTCGGCGATTCTTACTCGGACGCCTATGCGCACGCGCTGAAGCTGCAACGCAAGCACAAACTGACGTTCGTGCATCCATTCGACGATCCGGACGTGATTGCCGGCCAGGGCACGATCGCGATGGAGATTTTACGGCAGCATCATCCGGTCGAACACGGGCCGATTCACGCCGTGTTCGTTGCGATCGGCGGCGGCGGTTTGATCGCCGGCGTTGCGGCGTACCTCAAGGCGCTCGCACCGCAGATCAAGGTGATCGGCGTGCAGACCACTGATTCCGATGCGATGGCACGTTCGCTCGCAGCCGGGCGCCGGGTCAAGCTGCACGACGTGGGGCTGTTCTCCGACGGCACCGCAGTGCGCGAGGTCGGGCAACACACGTTCAAGTTGGTCCGCGACCATGTCGATGACATCGTACTGGTCGACACCGACGCGATTTGCGCGGCCATCAAGGACGTGTTTCAGGACACGCGCTTGATTCTGGAACCGGCCGGTGCGCTGTCGATTGCCGGCATGAAGGCATACGCGCAGCGCGAAAAACTGAAGCAGCGCACGTTGGTAGCGATCGCGTGCGGCGCCAACATGAACTTCGATCGCCTGCGTTTCGTCGCAGAGCGCACCGAAGTCGGCGAAGCGCGCGAAGCGTTGTTTGCGGTCACGATTCCCGAGG
>JACCZX010000316.1 GCA_013695705.1 Burkholderiaceae bacterium
GAACGGATCAGGCGCCGGGCAGTCGGCGAAATAGAGCGTTAGCCCGATTTAGACGCGGCGTCTGCGAGTACCGCATTGGTTGGCACGAAGTGCCCGACGACGTAGGCGGCGCAGCTGCGTCAGCCGCTGCTGCTACCAGGCACGACGCGCGCTTTGAACACCGACGCGCGGCCGCGCCAGCTGCTGTTGCTACTGGTGCACGTCAGTGCATCAACGACCGCTCTCTACCCACCCCACGGCGATCGATAAACATTTGCACGAAATCATCGACGTTCATCGGACGCGCAAAAAGATAACCTTGCGCCGAGTCACACCCCAGATGCTGCATCCAGGTCTGTTGCGCCTGCGTCTCGATACCTTCCGCGGTAATGCAGATGCCAAGCGAACGCGCCATGTCAATTACCGCCTTGACGATCGTCAGCGTGCGTGCATCGCGCATGCACTCAACGGTGAAACTGCGATCGATCTTTAACCGATGAATCGGCAGATCACGCAGATGCGCCAGGCTCGAGAACCCAACACCGAAGTCATCGAGCGCGATGCGGACACCTGCGTTGCGCATTCGCACTAGGTTCTCGCGCGATCGTGCAGAAGTATCGAGCAAGCCCGTTTCGGTGACCTCCACCTCGATATCTTCGGGCGGCACGTCGTATTCCTTCAACACGTTGATCAGACCTTCGACGCATCCGAGCTGGCGTAGCTGAACGCCCGCCATGTTGATCGATAGCGGCGGAATATCGAGGCCCTGCATGCGCCAATTGCGCCGCGCACGACACGCCTCGTGCAACACCCACTCACCAAGCGCCACGATCAATCCGGATTCCTCTGCGATCGGAATGAATTCCGACGGAGAAATGTCACCAAGCTCGGCGTCGCGCCAGCGAATCAACGCTTCGGCGCCGACCAGCTTGCCATCGTTCAGAGATATCAATGGCTGATAAACCAGCTTGAAGTCGCGCGCCTCGACCGCCTTGCGCAGGCGTTGCTCAAGGCGCAACCGCAAGTCGGCACGCCGCGCCACGGTTGGCGTGTAAAACGCATACGTTTGGCGGCCGCTCTCCTTGGCCTGGTACATCGCGGCGTCAGCAGCGTTGAGCAACGAATCGAGTTCGATGCCGTCTTGCGGAAAAAAGCTGATTCCCACCGACGGCGTCACTGCGACTTCCATGCCGAGCACGCGGGCCGGTTCCGAAATCGAGCGGATCAATTCCTTAGCAACCTCAACCGCGTAATCACCGCGCGGAATATCGATCAGCAGGACAACAAGCTCGTCACCGCCGCGGCGGCCCAACAGGTGAGGCTCGCCAATCACGTTGCGCATACGGCTGGCAACGATCGACAGCATCTGATCGCCAACCCGGTGCCCGTAGCCGTTATTAAGCAACCGAAAATTATCGAGATCGATGAACAACAACGCACAGCGCTTCTCGCCAGCGTATGCGTTCGCCAGAATTCGACCGGCGCGCTCGTCGAACGTCTGGCGATTAGCGAGCTGCGTCAGCTCGTCGACCGTCGCCAGGCGTTCAATGCGCTCCTGCGACTTCACCTGATCGGTAATGTTCTTGCCGATGCCGCGATAGCCCAGAAACTTGCCCTCCGCATCGTGTACCGGATCACCGCTGGTGACGTTGTAAACATACGATCCGTCGGGCATCCAGCGCCGAAACATCACATCGCGAAACGGTTTGCGCGCGAGCAACGTGGCGCGGTGCTCATCCCACGACGAAGGGCGAATCAATTCGCCCGGCAGGTCCCAGCGATGTTTGCCGATGATGTCTTCGCTATCCAGATTGATAGTGTCGCGCTCGCCGCGCTGCAGCCGCGTAAATCGCAACTGCTCGTCCATTTCCCAATACCAGTCGGACGAAAGTTCGGTCAGCGCGCGAAAGCGCGCCTCGTTGTCGGAGATCTTCGCGATCAGTGATTCGCGCTCCGTCACATCCCACGCCAGGCCGCGATAGCCGATAAATAAGCCGTGCTCGATCACCGGCTGGCCCGACACTTCGTAGTAAGCGGGTTGCCCAAGATGATCGCGTAACAATTTCACCTTCAGATGCTTGAAGGCGCGCCGCTCGGCGACCTCCGACTTTAACTCCTCCCAATCGACCGGCATCGACCGATCGATACCGCTGATCTCCCACAAGCGACGACCGTGCACCAGTTTCTGCACCTGTTCCTCGTGGCCGGGCGTGCCGCGCACACTGGTGATCCTGAATTCGGTGTCGGTTTCCCAGTACCACTCGGTCGCCAGCATCGTCAGCGCACGAAAACGCTCTTCGCTTTTGCGCAAAGCAGCCAGCGTTTCCTCGCGCTCGGTGACATCGCGACCCGCACCGTAGTACCCCTGAAACTCACCCCGCTCGTCGAAAATCGGCTTGCCGGTTACGGCGATCGACATCGGCGTGCCGTCGCCGCGCTGGGTCCGATAGGTAAACCACGGAAAACGTTCGCGACGTTCGATATGACTCAGATATTCGGCATATGGCTGCGCATCGGCTTCGAACGACGGCATTTCAACGCGCCGTTTACCCATCAGTTGGTTTCCGGTCTGCCGCAGATGCTCCTCTACCGCCGCCGAGAACTCGATAAAGCGGCCGTCTGCGTCCTCGCGCCAGAACCAGTCGTAGGTCAGTTCTGTCAGATCGTCGATCACCTTGCGTCGCTTCGACAAATCGTGCTCGATCAACGTCTGCTTGGTCACATCGCGGCGAAAGCTGATGATGCCGCCGTCCGCGGTGCGGCAATCAGTCATCAGTAGCCAGCGATCGCGCAAGTACCGCACGACCTCCGACACCTCGAAGCCGGTGCGCCGCCGGCGCGCTTCTTCGAGAAACTGCTCCTTGGTGCGACCATCGATCGTTTCGGCCGGAGCATGATGGTAGTACTCGGCCACGATGTCGTAAAAGTTCGTGCCGCCTACCAGCAGATGGGCGATTTCGGGATACAGGGCGCGAAACGCCGCGTTGCAATTCAACAGCCGATCATCGCAGTCGTACAGCGCGATCCCGACGTTCATCGATTCAATCGAGCGTTCCCATAAACGCGCCTGCGTCTGCATCGCGCCGAGAGCCGTACGTTGGCCGATCAATCGGGCGGTCAACGCAAGCAGCAGCAGGCCGAGCAGCGCGCTCAGCTGCCATGCAGCGTCTGTCTGCGCCGCCGCAGCTGGAGAAAAAGCAGCAGTCGCGCATGTTGCGGCGAACATTACAGCGAGCGCCGCGGTCAGCGCACCAAACCAGCCGGATTGGGCGACGATCGCGAATCTTTTTATGACGGAGGTCGAAATGGTTGGCGACGGCCCTAGCATCAGGCTGTTTTACTTACAATGTTTTGCCGCAGTATGCCCATAAGTGCTGCTAGCACAAGCCCGCGTCTCAGGCGTAAATCACACATCTGCTTCGATCTCGTTGCCGTGCTCCTCGAGCCACGCCCGGCGCGCCTGGCTCTCGGCGCGGCCCATCAGCATCGTCATCGTCGTCACAGTGTCGGCGTTGGGAACGTCACCTAAACCAATGCGCATCAGGCGCCGCGTGTCCGGGTTCATCGTGGTCTCCCAGAGCTGCTCCGGACTCATTTCGCCGAGCCCTTTAAAGCGGCCGATATCCCAGCTGCCTTCCCTGACTTTTTCGTCGACCAGTTTTTCAAGGGTCGTATCGAGTTCTGCCTCATCAAGGCAATACAAGCGGCGCGCCGGGCGCTTGCCCAGCGGCGGCACATCGACCCGGTACAGAGGTGGCCGGGCGACATAGATATGCCCTCGATGAACCAGCTGCGGAAAGTGACGAAAGAAAAGAGTCAACAGCAGTACCTGGATGTGCGAGCCGTCAACGTCTGCGTCGGCCAGCACGCACACCTTGCCGTAACGTAAACCGTCGAATTTGACTTCATCGTCGGGTCCGTGCGGATCGACACCGATCGCCACCGCCATGTCGTGCACTTCAGCGTTACCGAACAGCCGGTCGCGCTCGACCTCCCAGGTATTGAGCACTTTTCCCCGCAGCGGCAGGATCGCCTGAAACTCCTTGTCGCGCCCCATTTTTGCTGAGCCGCCCGCCGAATCGCCCTCGACCAGGAACAGCTCGTTGCGTGCAAGATCGGTCGATTCGCAGTCGGTCAACTTTCCCGGCAGCACGGCTACCGCCGAGCTTTTTTTCTTTTCGATCTTTTGTCCGGCGCGTGCACGCGCTTGAGCCTGCGACACCACTAGCTCGGCCAGCCGCCGGCCATCGTTCGGATTGTGATTGAGCCAAAACTCGAGTTGCGGCCGAACGAAGAACGACACCAGCCGCACCGCGTCGCGGCTCAGCAGCCGCTCCTTGATTTGCCCTTGAAATTGCGGATCGAGCACCTTGGCGGACAACACGAAGCTGGCCCGCGCGAACACGTCCTCCGGCAGCAGCCTGACCCCCTTCGGCAACAGCTGGTGCGCGTCGATGAATGCGCGCACCGCACCGAACAGACCTTCGCGCAAGCCTGCTTCATGTGTGCCGCCCGCAGATGTCGGTATCAAATTGACGTACGACTCGCGGGTCACCGCGCCGTCTTCGGTCCACACGATGACCCAGCTTGCACCTTCACCCTCGGCAAACGTTGCATCATCGGCGCCGGCGAAGCCACTCGCCTCGAATGGCGGCAGCATTGGATCAGTTTCGAGTGAACCCAGCAGGTATTCGCGCAGGCCGCCTGAATAGCGCCAGCGTTGCGTCTGAGTTGAGTTCTCGTTGGTGAGCGTGATCTCGGTGCCAGGCAGCAACACTGCCTTGCTGCGCAGCAGCCGCTCTAATTCGTCGACTGGAATCTGCGGCGTGTCGAAATACTTCGCGTTAGGCCAGACCCTGACCCGCGTGCCGGCCGATTTGCCCGAAGCCTTCGCCGAGACCGACTTCAGCGGCTGAACCACATCGCCGTCGGCAAACACGATCGTGTGCATCTTGGCATCGCGCCAGACTGTCACCTCGAGGCGCGCCGCCAGCGCGTTTGTAACCGAGACGCCTACTC
>JACCZX010000341.1 GCA_013695705.1 Burkholderiaceae bacterium
ACAGAGTTGCGCGCGAAAAGTGCGATCCGATGACCGGTGCTGCCAAGGATAAGTGCGTGGCAGATGCGAAATCCAGATTTGGTGGTTGATTTGACCGTCCGCCACTGTTGGGTAATGTAGAAAAACGGCACGTCATCACGTGCCGTTTTTTTGAGCAGCCGTTACGCATGACCAGCTCGGACATGAACTCACTAAAAGCAATCAAGGAGACGTGATGAGAAAAACACTACTCGCGGTTTTGTGCATGGCCATTGCGCCCGCTGCGTTCGGGCAGCCGTGCCCCGAAAAGAACGTGCTTTATTGGCAGGCATTCCCGCCGGGTGGTGAATCCGATTTGTCGGCACGCCATCAACAGGTGGTCCTGAAAAAGAAGTGTCCCGCTATTGATACCGTCATTCAGTACAAGGCCGGTGCGGGCGGCGGCTTGATGTGGGCGCAAATGAACACGCTGCCGGCCGACGGCGTCAACATCGTCGGTGTCAACTTGCCGCACATCGTGTTTCAGCCGCTCGAAGGACAGGTGCAGTACAAAACGGACGATGTGACGCCCGTGTTCTGGTTTCACTACACACCGGATGCGCTAGTGGTACGCGAGCAGAGCCCGATCAAATCGTTCGCCGAATTCGTGAAGTTTGCGAAGGAAAATCCGTTGAAGCTGAGCTTGGGTGGCTCGGGTCTTAACTCCGCCAATCACGCCGCGCATGAACGGCTGAATGCCGCGTTCGGCGTCAAGACGACCTACATCCCTTACAAGGGAACCGGCGACATGACGACCTCGGTGTTCGCCGGACACGTCGACGGCGCGATGACCTACACCGCGTTTGCGGTAAACAACAAGGGCAAGGTGCGCGCCCTTGCGGTAGCGATGGATCAACGCCATCCGCTGTTGCCCGATGTGCCAACTTTCAAGGAACTGGGCATCGACTGGATCGACGGCGCCTATCGCGGCATCGGAATGCCCAAGTCGTCCACACCGGAACAACGCAAGCGGATGTCGGATTTATGGGCTGCCCTGAACAACGATCCGGAAATGAAAGAGCTAGCCGCGAAAAGCGGCTTCGAGTTGGTAAACGTCGGCGTTGATCAGATGGACGGCTTCATGAAAGAGCGCGTCAAGCTTTACACCGACGGCGCGAAGCGCATGGGGCTGACGAAGTAGTTAATAAGTGCCCATGTAATCGCCTTTGCCGAGGTCGATGCCGTTGTGTCGCAGCAGCGCGTAGGCGGTCGTGACGTGAAAAAAGAACTGCGGCAGGCCGTAGCTCAACAAGTAGTCCTGGCCGTTGAAGCGGCGTTCCTTCGGTGTCCCGGGCCGCGTCACGATCTCGCGCGACTCGCTGCCGGCAAATTGCGATTGCGACAGGCCCGCGATAAAGCTCTGAGTCTTGGTAATCAGAGCCTGCAGTTCAGCAAAAGTCTGCTCGGTGTCAGGAGATTTCGGTACCTCGACGCCCGCCAGCCGCGCTGATACGCCACGCGCGAAGTCGCACGCAATTTGTACCTGACGGCGCAGCGCGAACATGCTCGGAAAAAGGCGAGCGTGCAGCAACGCTTCGGGTTCGATCTTGTGCTGCTCGGCGTGAGCTTCTGCCTTTTTCAACAGCCTGCTCAAGCTGCCCAGCATTTGCGTAAAAACCGGCACGGAGGCCGCGTACATCGAGATCGACATCTGTTTCTTTCTATCGGTGGGTTTGCCTCAGCATAGACCGTGGCGGTCTACTTCCGCTTGAATATCACCACATGCTGCCACGGCAGATCATTGACCGTACGTTCCCACACCAGCGCGTGCTGCTGCGCTTCCCGACGAACCTGCACCTCGCTCATCTTGTGCAGCGGCTTGATCGGTACACGCGGGTCCTCGGCCCGGTACTCGACGAAAACTACGCGGCCGTCCGGCTTGAGTGCGCGCACCACGCTTTGCAGGACCTCGAAGGGAAACTCGAGCTCGTGATAGACGTCGACCATGATCGCAAGATCGATCGACGACGCAGGCAACTTCACGTCGTCGACGTCTCCCAGAACGGGAATGACGACACCGAAGCCACGCTGATTCGACAGCGTCTTCAGCATCTCGACCATTTCGGGTTGAACGTCAACCGCATAAACTTTTCCGGTCGGCCCGACCAGGTCGGCGATGCGTCGCGCGTAGTAGCCGGTGCCGGCACCAACGTCAGCCACCACGGCGCCCGCCGGCGGTGCCAGAATTCGCAACAGCACATCGCTGCGCTCCTCGCGCTGGCGCTCATCGCGTTCGAGCCACGCAGCGCCTTGCCATCCCATCACGTGGGCGATTTGCCGCCCCATGTGACTCTTGCCGATTCCATCCGCGGTGGCTGGAACGCCGCGATAACGCGCGGGCGATTCTTGCAGCGCGGCCGATCCTGGCCAGGCGAGAGCGAGGGAAAAAAGCAGCGGGAGCAGCCGTCGTAATCTTCGCCAATCGCGCATACTGTTTTGCTTGATGGAAGCCAACGCCGATCTTATCGACTCGCGCGTCGCCTGGCTGCGACTCGCTGCTGCGCTTGCACTGAGCACGCTTGGCGGCGTCGGCATGTGGTCGGTGGTCGTTGCGCTACCGGCGGTGCAAGCGGAGTTCGGTGTCACGCGTGGTGCGGCATCCTTTCCGTACACGTTGACGATGCTCGGCTTCGGCATCGGCGGCATCATGATGGGGCGGCTTTCCGATCGCTATGGCGTTCGATTGCCGCTGATCGGTGCAACGTGTGCGCTCGCGCTCGGGTACGTGATGGCGAGCATGGCGTCGAGCCTGCTGATGTACGCGATCGTGCAGGGTCTGCTGATCGGCATGCTTGGCAGTTCGGCAAGCTTCGGACCTCTGCTGGCGGACATTTCCCATTGGTTCGTACGCCGGCGCGGGCTTGCAGTTTCGATCGTTGCTTCTGGCAATTACCTGGCTGGCGCACTGTGGCCTCCGGTCGTGCAGCATCTGATCGAGACGGTAGGCTGGCGCACGGCGCATTTATCCATCGGTGTGATTTGCCTGGTGACGATGCTGCCGCTGACCTATGCGATGCGGCGCGCTGCGCCGCAGAGCGGTCACACCAGCGCCCCAGCGGTTGCGCCAGTGTCCATGCCGCTGGGCATTTCTCCGTTTGCATTGCAGACGTTGCTGATGATCGCGGGCGTCGCTTGCTGTGTAGCCATGTCGATGCCGCAGGTGCATATCGTGGCCTATTGCGCCGATCTCGGCTATGGGCCCGCGGTGGGGGCGCAAATGCTGTCAATGATGCTCGGCTTCGGCATCGTCAGCCGCTTGGCGTCCGGATATGTCGCCGATCGCATCGGAGGTCTGCGCACGTTGCTGCTTGGCTCGGTACTGCAAGGCGTTGCGCTGCTGCTTTACATCCCGTTCGACGGGCTCGCTTCGTTGTTCGTGGTTTCGGCGCTGTTCGGCTTGTTCCAGGGCGGCATTGTTCCGAGCTACGCCATTATTGTTCGCGAATACTTTGCCCCCAAGGAAGCGGGTGCGCGCGTCGGATTGGTGATGATGGCGACACTATTCGGCATGGCGCTGGGCGGGTGGATGTCGGGCGCCGTGTTTGATCTCACCGGCTCATACCGCGCAGCGTTCGTTAATGGCTTGATGTGGAACCTGTTGAATCTGTCGATCGTGTTCTGGCTGCTGCGACGACCGCGTGCACGGCTTGCCGCTGTTTAACAAATTGCGGAGTGCGCAACGATGATGGTCGCTGTCTTCACCGCAATGGTGCTCGCGTTCATATGCGGTTGGCTCGGCCGGGATCGTTTGGCAGTATTTTTTTTTGCTGCCTGTCTTGTTCTTGCAGCCGGGCTTTTTCTGTTCGAAATCTACAGCCCTGAGCATGGTTTCCGGATGCCATGGATACAAACCGACTTCGAAAGTACACAGGTATGCGCGTGATCAACAACGGCATGTCCATTTCCTCGCGCCGCCAACTCGCTCTGCTTAACTACCTTTATTTATTGCTCGTGATGTTCGTGATCGCCGGGATTCTGACGACGGCGATGACTCTGCAATATGCAAACGGCGAGCTGCCGTGCCCGCTCTGCTTGCTGGAACGCGTTGCGATGCTTGGCGTGTGCTTCGGCATCATGCTGAATTTTCGGCGCGGCTTTTCGTATCAAAACACCGGCTTCAGCTTGTTGTCCGCAATCGTTTTACTGATCATCTCGGTTCGGCAGAGCTTGCTCGACATCTATCCGAGGCCCGGGCATGAGTACATCGGCAGCGCCATTTTCGGCATTCACATGCCGGTGTGGTCAATCATCATTGCGTTGTGCCTGCTCACCGCGTATTCGATCAAGCTTGCGATCATCGGTGGCGATGAATACTTGGGCGAAGCAGGCGTGAGCCAGTTTCCGATAGTCCGAAGACTCGCCGACGGCTTGAGCTTGTTCGTCATCGCACTTGGCTTGATCAATCTGGTCTCAGTGATCCTGCAATGTGGCCTGGGTGAGTGCCACACCTTCAGCTACCAGCTACTGCAGTAGCGCGGAACGTTTGCAGGGTTGCGACCATCCGTCGCCGTCCGTTTTTCTGTCGCTTTCCATACGACTGTCTGAGTCTGCCGAGGGTAATCCGAACCTCTTAGCCCGCTCGTCTAACCCCGCGTAATTGCAGACTTATTTCGCGCCCGGGAAAACCAAAGGGTAGTTACCGATCATCCTTCCCCACGAGTTATTTTTATCGTGATCGCAGGCACAGTCTGCTCCCGGTCAGCTTGCAATTCCCATAGGGAGAGAACGATGAACGACAGTCTTAACGCACGGATCGCAATGCCGCTGCTCGCAGCCGCGGTAGCGCTCACGGGCTGCGGTGGGGGCGATTCAGGCAGCACCCGCCCGACCGGAGCTCCCGCACCGGCGGCAACTGCCACGGCAACGTGCGCAACGCCTCCGCAAGCATTTACCGCGACGGTGTGGCCCAGCATGAGCAGCACGTGCGTGGTGTGCCACAGGGCCGGAGCAGTCGCCAGCGGTACGGGCCTCGTGTTCGCCGCCGGTGGATCTGCCGAAGCAAATTACAGCGTGTTGCGCGCATTCGCCGCGACCAAGAGCGACTTGTTGATGTCCAAATCGATCGGCCTGCCGACGCATACCGGCGGCAAGGTATTTGGCGACGCCAATTCGCAGCAGTACAAGGATCTCGCGGCGCTGCTTCCGAAGTTGAAGGAGACCTGCAGCACCGAGGTCTTGGCGACCGGACAGGCGTGGGCGGGCATCAAGTTCGCGGATAACGCAACCACTTTGGCCAAGGCATCCGTTCTTTTTGCAGGACGCAATCCGACTGCTGCCGAATCGTCAGCCGTTGCCGCTGGTGGTGACGCCGTTCTGCGCCAGCAAATGCTCAGCTATATGGACATGGGCCCGATGTTCGACCGCTTCCTGACCGAAGCCGGCCACCTTCAGTTCCTGGTGAATGGCGTCGTGGTCTTCGGACAAAACCGTGGCCTGAATGCCGCGGACTTCCCGATGGCGGCTGCCGTCATCAATAACCAGAATCCTCCGGCTGGTGTGCGCGCGCGTTTCGAGACGACGATGCGCATGGAGCCGATCAACTTGATGAAGTACATCGTCAAGAACGGCCGGCCGTGGACCGACATCGTCGCCGGTAACTACACCGTCGTGAATGGTGTGACAGCCCCGTTGCTGGGTGCCCAGGTTCAAGGCACGTTCATGAACCCTGCCGACGACATGGAGTTCTTGCCAGCGGTGTTGCCGGATGCACGTTTGGGCGGCAACCGCGAGCAGGCTGGCGTGATGACGACTCATGCAGCACTCGACCGTTTCCCGACGACTGAAACCAATCGCAACCGTCATCGCGTCAGCGAGATGATGAAGCGTTTCAACGCTACGTACATCCCCATGCTGGCATCACGGCCGCTCGAGGATGGGCAGTTCAGAGTGACAGTGATGGACAACCCTGGTTGCGCCGTCTGCCACGACGTGATGGATCCGATGGCTGCAGCGTTCCAGAACTGGGCGCCGAATAACCGCTTCCGTCCTAATGGTGCGGGCGCAATGGCTCATGCGCTGCCGAACGTCTACATCTCGACCAATTACATGGACGATTCGAAGGGCAAAGAGTTTTATCAGCCCAACGACAACTGGTTCCGCGACAGCAAGGCTCCAGGTTACGGCGCAACGCCGATGCCCAACGGCTATAACAACCCCAACGCAGCGGTGTGGCTGGGCCAGCAAATGGCGGCCGATTCGCGATTCGCAATGGGTGGAGTGCACTTCTGGTCCAAGGCTCTGTTTCAACGCGAGCCGCTGCACGCTCCGACCGATACCAGCGGCCCCGAGGCCGCGGGTCGACTCGCCGCGTACAACGCGCAGCATGACGAGTTCAAGGAAATCGCTGCACGGTTCGCGGCCTCTGGTTACAAGGTCAAGGACCTGTTGGTTGAACTGATGATGAGCAAGCAGGCGCGCGCCAATGGCTTGACGGCACCGGCAACTGCGCAACGTGAAAGTCAACTGGTAGCAGTCGGCGGCGGGAATCTGCTGTCAGCTACGCGGTTGAATGCGAAGTTCACTGGAGTGTTTGGATCGCCTTACGACGCTTTCAATAATGCGTTTGCCGGCCCAGCACTTGCGTACTCGAACTTCGACGGCGTTGCGCAAAAAACGGTGCAGCAGGACTTTACGTCCAGCCAGGTCAGTGTTAGCGACGGGGCGGCACTTAGAAATGTGTGCCGATGGACCGCAGCTGACTTCGCGAAGCCAACAGCCACCCGCTTGTTGTTCCCGCACGTGACGATGACGGATACACCGGCCAACAAGGCGGGTAGCGACAAGATCCTGGCGAACATCGTGTACCTGTTCGAACATGTTTGGAACCAGCGCGTTACAACGACCGACGCCGAAGTGCAGCGCATGTATGCGTTGTTGGTCGATGTCTACAACGATCGCGCCAACATGTCGGCACGCCCGCTGAATTGCGAGTTAAACGCGGGCAACGATGCAAGTTATGCAGGACGCATGTGGGCAACGGGCCTGATTTACATGATCGGCGACCCCGCCTTCCTGTCGTACTAACCGGTTGACGAGCCAGATTAAAGGAGTGATTTAAATGGACCGCAGAGAATTCCTGTTAAACACGGCAAAGGCATCCGGCGTAGTTTTACCGTCGTGGGGACTGTTGCCGCTAGCGAACGCGCAAGCATCAGGCAGCAAAGTAATGGTGTACGTTCACACCGACGGGGGCATCGATCACGATTCGTGGACTGATCCCGCTATCGGCCCTGGAATCAACAACTACACCACGGCGGGCACGCCCGTTCCAGGAAGTGGCAATCTTCGTTGGGCACCGATGGGCAACAACACGGCATTCTTCACCCGCTTTCGCGATCAGTGCCTGTTCGTCAACCAGGTCAACACCGAGACGAATAGCCACGAAGACGGAAGCTACCGTTTCGCGACCGGCAAGCTTGAGATGGGATACGCCCCGATTTGTGAGTTGCACGCAGCGAAGTTCGGGGCCGGGCAGCCTGCAAATTGGATGGCGCGAGACGACGGTCGCGCCATGATGAGTGCAGGTTTAGCGACTCCCACGCCGGTCCCGAACGGGGATCAGCTCCGTGCGATGGTGCTACCTAATGCAGCCTCGGCCACAAATGATTTCGTTAAACAAAGCGATTTCGCGAAAACCGTCGCTGTGCGCAACGCGCGACTCGAGGCGTTGAAAGCGGCCGGAGTGATGTTGCCGAAGGAACGGTTGCTTACCGAGCAGTTCATCGCCGGCAAGGAAGCGCGGGTTCGGCTCGAAGCGGTCGCCGCAAATATTCCTCAACAAATCAGTCAACAGTTCCCCGACATCCAGGTCGGATTGATTGCTGCGCAGTCGGGTATCACAGCGGCTATTCAGGTAGCGCGGGGGGGTTTTGACGCTCACGGCAACATTGAGGACTACAACGGTGCCAACGGCTCATTGACTCGCTTAACGAACGCGCTGACCTTCATTTGGGATGAGGCGGCAGTGCGCGGGCTCACAGACAGATTGTTTGTCATGGTCGGCGGCGAATTTGGCCGCACGATGTTAAATGGCAGTGGCGGTAAAGACCATAACAACGTGGGCGGCACCTACTTGATTATGGGACCTCCGACTTGGGCCTTGGGCAATCGGACCGTCGGCTACTCTGGCCCGCGCCATGAGCAGCGGACGATCAATAGAATGACCGGCGCGCCCGATCCGAACGGAATTGTGCTTAGGCCGAGCCATGTCCACAAGGCTATTCATGATTATCTCGGAATCGGGCCATCCAACCCGATGCTCGCGATGGGAGTTCCCGCGTCAGAGACAATCAACTTGTTCAACGCAAGCATGGTAACGGGGCACCCGTCGCTTCTAGCCTGATCAGCATCAATCGCAAAGCGCGCCGCTGCCGTCTTCAATCGGCACGGCGCGTTGTTGCGTTTTTGACGCTTGCGCTCGCCACCACGGCAAGCGTCGCGTCAGATCTACGCGGCTTCGTTAGTGAAGGCGCCGCTGGGGTGCTGCAGTATCAGCCCTGCGCCGGTGCGGTCATGTCGCAACAGCTCTTCCCCATCGACGACAAGACACCGAATAGCGCGCTGAGAGAAGGCGTGGGCGCAGTTCGTCAAATAATGCTGAACCGATATCGGCCGCTCTACGTCGAGATGCGCGGAGACCGGGGCAAGACAAACTCGACGGCGTATCAATTCCAGAGAGCAGTCGGAACTGTTGAATCGTGCAAGTCGTTGCCGCGCGACATTGCGTCCAACGTACGCTTGCTTGCCATCGGTGAAGGGCAGTCATGGCGCCTCGTCGTCACCGACGCCGCCGCGGTCCTCGAATTGCCCGACAAAGTAACAATGAAGCTGTCTGTCGCGTCATTTAAGACGGCCGGTACAGATCAGTCGGCGAAGGAAACGCTTCTTCGCGCCTACGAAGTTCGGTCTACCGAAGGCGTCCCGATCCGCGTCGAGGTCAATCCGCAGATGTGTACAGACGGCAAATCGGAAACTGCCTACGGCGCGCGCGTTGTCGTGCGCGTCGACAAGCGCGTCCTTCAGGGGTGTGCAGCGCGTTTCTGATCGTGTGAGCGCCGTTTGACAAGCTCGCTGGCAACGGTTGCCACCAAGACGCAACGTGTAGCCGAACCAGGTTGCTACTGTTCGCGCACGATGAAAATCGCAACATTCAACGTCAATGGAATCAACGGTCGGCTGCCACGTCTGCTCGAGTGGCTCGAAGAGTCGAGTCCCGATGTGGCGTGCCTGCAAGAGCTCAAAACATCAGACGCGACATTTCCAGAGCTTGCGATCCGCGCTGCTGGCTACGGAGCGATATGGCACGGTCAAAAGGGATTCAACGGGGTTGCGATCCTTGCCAAAGGATGCGACCCGAAAGAAGTTCGACGCGGATTACCCAACGATCCGGATGACACGCACAGTCGATATCTCGAAGCGGTTGTAAACGACGTCACCATTGCTTCGATTTATCTGCCCAACGGCAACCCGCAACCTGGCCCCAAGTTTAGTTACAAGCTGGCGTGGTTCGAACGACTGATCGAGCGCGCCGTGCAACTGCGTGATTGCGGCCAGGACGTCGTGCTGGCCGGCGACTACAACGTGGTGCCGACCGATGATGTCGGCGATATTTATTCGCCTAGGTCGTACAAGGACGACGCGTTGCTGCAACCGGAAACCAGAGACGCGTACCGTCGGCTGCTGGATCAGGGTTGGACCGACTCGATTCGAAGGCTTTTTCCCGAGGCGCCGATCTATACCTACTGGGACTACTTCAGAAACCGATGGCCGCGCGATGCCGGACTTCGAATCGATCACTTGCTGCTGAATGCGAAAGCGGCGTTGCGCCTTAAAGATGCCGGTGTGGATAAAGCGGTGCGCGGCCGGGAAAAGCCAAGCGATCATGCGCCCGCTTGGGTGGTGTTGGGATAAGTTGCAGCCAGACGTTATTTGCCGGCTGCTTCTCTCAACGTCACCGCCAGATTGAACACCGGCTGCCCGCTTGTGTGGTCGTTTCGATCAGCGACGAAGTAGCCGTTTCTTTCGAACTGGAATTTATCGTCTGGCTTTGCATGCGCCAACGATGGCTCGACGTAGGCCAGCAAAACCTCTTTGCTATTCGGATTGATCAGCGTGCGGAACTCCTTGTCGCCCGCGTCAGGATAAGGATCAGTAAACAGGCGATCGAACACGCGCACTTCTGCGGGAATGCTGTCGGCTACCGCCAGCCAGTGAATAGCGGCGCGGGTCTTAACGCTATTGGCGCCAGCCGAACCGCTCTTGGTTGCAGGCAAATACTCGGCGCGCACTTCGATGATCTTGCTGTCGGCGTCCTTGATCACACTGTGCGCTTTGATTACGTAACCGTAGCGTAGCCGCACCGGCTGGCCCGCTGTGCCGGCCGGGCCAAGGGCCAACCGGTAATAATCCGGCGGCGCCTGCTCCATGAAGTCTTCTGCTTCGATCCACATCTCGCGGCCAATACGCAACGTGCGCGTGCCGAGCTCGGGCTTGTGCGGATGCACCGGGGCATGCGTTTCTTCAGTCAGATCGGCCGGAAAATTGTCGAGCACCAGCTTGATCGGCCGCAGTACCGCGGTGGCACGCGGCACCGTCGGTTCGAGATCATCGCGCAGTGCCTGTTCGAGCAACGCGTAGTCGATCCACTGCGGCGATTTGCTTACGCCCGTGCGCTCCATGAACAGTTGCAACGACGCGGGCGTGTAGCCACGCCGGCGCAATCCCGCGATGGTCGGCATGCGCGGATCGTCCCAGCCTTCAACCAGCTTCTCGTCGACCATCTGGAACAGCTTGCGTTTACTGGTAACGACGTACGTCACTGCCAGACGATTGAACTCGTGCTGATGCGGCAGCAAAAACGGGTTGGCTTTGACTTGGTCCAGCGCGGCTTGCATCAGTGGCGTGAAGCACTGCGTCTGCTCAAGTAGCAGCTTGAAAAATTCTTCCGCGTCTTCGCTCGCGAGCCCTTCGGCGCGCTCCAGATTCTTGCTCCACGACGCAAACATCGTCGCGACGCGGCGCTCATAACGGCTGGCGCCCAGCTTGTCGGCAAATGTCATGCAATGCAACGCGAAGCCTCGGCGCGCTGCAGCGCCATCGCGGAAGATCTGATCGAGCATGCCTTTCGCAGAGTCATACTGTGGTCGCCGCAACAACGGCACGATGCGCTCGAGCACCCAGTCATACCACGGCCGCTGATCCTCGAACTCGAGCGTGCAGATCGAGTGCGTGATGTTTTCCAGCGCGTCTTCGATGGGATGAGCATATGCATACAGCGGGTAAACGACCCACTTGTCGCCGGTCATGTGGTGCTCGGCAAAGCGAATGCGATACATCACCGGATCACGCATATTGATGTTCGGCGACGCCATGTCGATCTTGGCCCGCAGCACCATGCTGCCCTCGGCGTGTTTGCCGGCGCGCATTTCGCGGAAGGCCTGCAGCGATTCGCTGATTTGGCGGTCACGATATGGTGAGTCTGTCCCTGCTTGCGTCAACGTGCCGCGTGCCGCGCGAATCTCATCCGCACTTTGTTCGTCAACGTAGGCATAGCCCGTTTCGATCAGGTATTCGGCAAACCGAGCCATGTCTTCGAAGTAATCGCTCGCGTGATACAGGTTCGACTCCGTGCCGTGCGCCCAGTCGAATCCGATCCAGCGCACCGATTCGAGAATCGAGTCGACGAACTCTTGGTCTTCCTTGACCGGATTGGTGTCGTCGAACCGCATGTGGCACCGGCCGCCGAAATCGCGCGCGAGCCCGAAATTCAGGCAGATCGATTTGGCGTGGCCGATATGCAGATAGCCGTTGGGCTCGGGCGGAAAACGGGTTCTAATTTTTGCCGCGTCCGGCGGCCCGGCGGCCTGGACGTCGTAGACGCCGGGCCGGCCCGACCAGTGGCGCGGCTCGTAGGTGCCGCGCGCCAGATCCTCGGTGATGATGTTGCGAATGAAATTGGTGGCGCGGCCGGTCGAATTGTTCTCCGCCACCTTCTTCTTGCCGCCGCTTCTACCGCCTTCGGCGGCCTGCTTGTCCATCGATGCCGTATCGCGCCGCCAACTTAGACGCGCGATTGTAACGACGGGCTCCGCATGCCTTCGATTCTGGCCCGTGCAGGGCCGCACGTACGGCTGAGCGTTCTATTTGGATTCGCCTCTAAAAATAAATACTTCGCAGGCCGGTTGCTTGCCCAAGGTTGCGAGCGCCGTACGTTGATCGACCAAGCGTGGATGGCGACAATCTGAATTTGGAGGAAGTGATGAGCAGCAAGAAATTCTTACGTCAACGCAGGAAGCTACCGCTCGCCTGTGCCGCAATGGCTCTCGCTGTCAGCGGATCGGCGCTGGCCTCGAGCCATCGTGAAGCGCCATTTATCAGCGGCCAGCCCACCGTCGATGGCACCGACTTTTACATGTTCCGCAGCTATGAGGCAGGGCGGCAGGATTTTGTGACGGCGATTGCCGATTACATCCCGTTTCAGGACCCGCAGAACGCGCCAATTTTTGCGCCATTTAACCAGGACGCGTTGTACGAAATACATTTCGACAACAACGGCGACGGCCGGGAAGACCTGACTTTTCAATTCCGCTTTCGCAATACTTCGAAAGGTGCGTCGTTGATGGTCGGCGGCCAGAACGTACGTATTCCGCTGATTTATTCCGGCCCGGTCAGCGGCGTAAATCCAGCAACGCTGAACCGGCGCGAGACGTATACGGTCGAAGTTGTTCGCGGCGATCGCCGCAGCGGCACGCGCAGCGGCCGCGTCACCAATG
>JACCZX010000260.1 GCA_013695705.1 Burkholderiaceae bacterium
ATGCGATACGCCTACAAGCTGAAACGGGCGCGGCGCGCATTTGGGGTTAACCACGCGCTGATTTAATACGCTTCACGCGATAGACTCTTTACGTCTCGACGATCGCTGTGAAGTCTCGCGTGACCGCAGGCAACAACAACTTCAAATTAATCCGACAGGAGGCTCGTTATGCACCGCTCATTGCAATCGCCGTTGTTAGTTGCCAGCGGCTTGTTGACGCTTATCAGCTGCTCGACCGCGCAGTCGCCGCCGATGAGCTCCGGCAAGGAGATGACTTTTTTCATCACCAGTGTCGGTGTCGGCAAAGGCGCCGACCTTGGTGGGCTGGATGGCGCGGACCAGCATTGCCAGTCACTTGCCAAGGCCGCAGGCGCGGGCGACCGCACTTGGCGCGCTTATCTAAGCACGCAGGCAGTGGGTGGACTGACCGACCCGAAAGCGGTGCACGCGCGCGATCGCATCGGCGGCGGCCCGTGGCGTAACGCCAAGGGCGTGATGGTTGCCAACAGCGTCGACGACCTGCATTCGGCCAAAAATAATTTAACGAAGGAAACCGCGTTGGATGAAAAGGGGCAACCCGTTAACGACCGCACTCAGAAGCCAAACAAGCACGACATCCTGACCGGTTCGCGGGCTGACGGTACGGCCTTTGTCGGAACTCCGTACCCCGATATGACGTGCGGCAACTGGACTAAGAGCGGAACCGACGGCTCGGCGATGACGGGTCATTTCGATCGCGCGGGTCCGGTGGACCACGCGTGGGCCACCTCGTGGAATTCGTCGCACCCATCGCGCGGCTGCACTCAGGAAAACCTGCGCAGCACCGGCGGCGATGGGCTGTTGTATTGCTTCGCGGCGAAGTAGCTTAGAACTAGGGAGCGAGTTGCGCTCCCTCGGTGAGCTTGTAGTTTGAAGCCGTCTCTTCAGCCAGATGTGAGCGATCGATCGCTCAACTCAAACAAACTCGTCGCTTCCAAACTCAGCACCTCGGCTTCGCGCTGATTTCGCATCCGCCATGTCCAGCGCACGATGCCGAGCGTCGGGCGCGAACGTGCGGTTCTGACGTCGCTCACCTCGATTCGCAGGCGCAATTGATCGCCAGGCCGTACTGGATTTGACCAACTGAGATTCGTCAGACCAGGCGAGCCGAAAGACTCCGAGCCGGCGAGAACGTTGTCGACGATGAGCTTCATCGCGAGACAGCACGTGTGCCATCCGCTTGCGATCAGTCCGTTCCAGCGGCTTGCTGTTGCGCGTTGTGAATCGGTGTGGAACCACTGCGGATCGAACTGCCGCGCGAAGGCGATGATCTCCTCTTCGCTGACGCTGACTGTTCCTGCTTCAATCACCTGCCCTGCTTTGATCTGCTCAAACTTCATCAATACGTTTCAATGTGCAGCCGGCTTTGCGCGACAAGCTGCGGCTTCAGCTCATCCCACGACGGCAGTTCGTGCTCGCGGCACGCGTCAGCGAATGCCTGGAGCACGCCGTCCTCCATGCCTTTCAATCCGCACACGTAGATGAAGCAGTTTTCGTCGGCGAGCAGCCGAGCCACTTTGTCGCTGCGCGCGCGGATCATGTCCTGCACGTAGCGTTTTGGTTCACCCGGCACGCGCGAGAACGCGAAGTTGATATCGATGAACTCCTTCGGCAGCTTCATCAGTGGGCCGAAATACGGCAGCTCCTCGGGCCGGCGCGCGCCGAAGAACAGCATCAGCTCACCACCTTCCTTCTCGCCGATGCGGCGACGGCGCCGTTCGGTCATCGCACGCATCGGTGCCGAGCCGGTGCCCGTGCACACCATCAACAGCGACGAGCCGGGATGGTTCGGCATCAGGAAGCTCGCGCCGTAGGGACCTACCACCTGCACCTTGTCGCCCACCTGCAAGTCACACAAGTAGTTCGAAGCGGGCGCCGCGATCGTTTCGCCTTCGTGATTTTCGGTGACGCGCTTGATGGTCAGCGCAACGTTGTTGTAGCGCGGCCGCTCGCCGTCGCGCGGACTTGCCACCGAATACAGCCGCACGTAATGAGGCTTGCCGTTCGCATCGACGCCGGGCGGCACGACGCCGAGCGACTGTCCTTCAAGCACCGGGAACGCGGTGGTGCCAAAGTCGAGCACGATATGCCGCACATCGGCCGAGGCGTCAGACGCAGTCAATCGCAGGTTGCCGGTCACCGTCGCCGTCGCGGGTTTGGCG
>JACCZX010000353.1 GCA_013695705.1 Burkholderiaceae bacterium
GCCGGAGAAACACATGTCTGATGACGACGAAGCCGTGACCAACCCGTCACACAACCCACACATCAGCGATATCGTTGAGCAGCGCTTGCGCGACCCGAAGCGGCGCGCGCTGCTGCGCGGCGGCACGGGGATGGCCGCGCTATCGTTTATCGGCAGCAGCTCCGCTCTGCTTGCAGCTTGTGGCGGCGATGACGATCCGGCGCCGGTTCCCGCGCCGGCGCCGGGACCTGCGCCTGCGCCGCCTCCACCACCGCCTCCGCCTCCGGCCGGCCCTGCAAGGCCAGCTGCTCTGGGTTTCAACGCGGTCGCGAAGAGCGTTGCCGATTCCGTGGCGTTAGCCGCGGGCTATAGCTCGAGCGTTCTGTTTCGACTCGGCGACCCGATGGCGGCGGGCGTTCCTGCCTATATGAACAATGGCATGGACAGTGCAGCCAGCTTTGCGCAGCGCGCCGGTGATCATCACGACGCCATTCAGTACTTTGGCTTAAGCGCGACAGGGACTTTCTCTGCAACGTCATCGGATCGCGGCCTGCTCGTGCAAAACCACGAAGCCATAACGCCGGCCTTTTTGCATCCTGCCGGCCCGACCATCGTCGCCGGCGCCAGGACCGTGGCCGACGAAGTACTGCGCGAGTTTTACGTGCACGGCGTCAGCATCATCGAAGTGCAGAAAACAGCCGGCGCATGGTCGTACAAGCAGGATTCGACGTTCAATCGCCGTGTGCACACACTGACCGTGACGGAGCTCGCGGGACCTGCGCGTGGTGCCGCACAGATGTCGACAAAGTTCTCGCCCGGTGGCACACAGACGCGCGGCACTGTCAACAATTGCGCCCACGGCTATACGCCGTGGTACACGTATCTGGCGTGCGAAGAGAACTGGGCGGGCTACTTCCGCCGCGTGACCGCGACCGACAATCCAAATCGGACCGCAAAGGAAATCACTTCGTTTACGCGATATGGGGTTGGAGGAAACGGGCGCGAACTGTGGGCCACCTTTACTCCCGACACTGCGGACAACCTCTATGGTCGCTGGAATACCGAGGTTCTCGGCGCGACCGCTGTAGCCGATTACCGCAACGTCTCCAACACCTATGGCTGGAACGTCGAGATTGATCCGTTCAATCCGACGGCGGCTCCGAAGAAGCGCACGGCGATGGGTCGGATTGCGCACGAGGGTGCGTGGGCGGCCAGGGCGGTCGTCGGCAAGCCGGTCGTTTTTTATATGGGCTGTGATTCGCGGAACGAGTACATCTATAAGTACGTCTCGACCGCCTTGTGGGACGCGGCCGATGCAACGCGCGGCATGGCGGCAGGCGACAAGTACCTGGACGCAGGCAAGCTTTATGTCGCCAGGTTCAACGCCGATGGCACCGGCCAATGGCTCGAGTTGACGTTCGGCGTCGGAAGTGTGACGGCTGCCAACGTGGCCTATCCGTTCGCGGATCAGGTCGATGTCGCACTGAACTCGAGACTTGCGGCCGATGCGCAGGGCGCCACCAAGATGGATCGGCCAGAATGGGGCGCGGTCGATCCACTCAACGGCGACATCTACATGACGCTGACGAACAACAACGCCACCTTGCGCACGCTGGCTTCCACCGACGCCGCCAATCCGCGCCATTACAACGACCCGCGCACGACCGGTACGGCACAGCGGGGCAACCCGAATGGCCACATCATTCGCTGGCGCGAAACTTCGCCTGAGGTCCTTAACTTCACGTGGGACATCTTCCTGTTCGGCGCGCGCTCGACCATCACCGACCCCAACATCAATGTCTCCGCGCTGACGGCCGATAACGACTTTTCGAGCCCGGACGGACTGTGGTTCAGCCCGGCCACCAATATCTGCTGGGTAGAGACCGACGATGGCGCGTACACCGACGTGACCAACTGCATGTTGCTCGCAGCACTTCCTGGTGGAGTTGGCGATGGCGGCGTTCGTACCATCACGAGTACCGATGCGCTGGGCGCTACCAAGCAAACGCAAACCTACGTCGCAGCGCCGCAGGGAGCCAAGCTTCGGCGCTTTTTGGTCGGGCCGAAGGATTGCGAGATCACCGGCATTACGGAAACGCCGGACGGTGCGACGCTGTTCGTTAATGTGCAGCATCCGGGCGAGGACACTCCCGTCGCGGTGATTGGCGATCCGACCATGTTCACCAGCCACTGGCCCGACGGAGGTACGGCGCGGCCACGCTCAGCGACGATCGTCATTACGAAGAATGGCAGCGGCCCGATCGGCGTGTAACTCTCGTTTCAATCGCTAGACAACGGGAGGCAGTGCCTCCCGTTTTTTTCTCGGGGAAGCGATGCATCCGTTCCAAAAATTGTTGGCGCTTGCCCTTGTGCTCGCATGGATTGCGCCTGCGTCGGCGCAGGACGCGCTGCGGGGCAAGCGTTACTACCTCGATACGGCACGGCTTGTCGGCGCGTCTGTTAGCTGCGTTGATTGCCACAGCGGATTGCCGCCAGGGCTGTTCGGGATTGGTCGCGCCGCCAACAATCCGGCAATCGTTGCGAATGCGTTGAATACGATTCCGCAGATGACGCCTCTGCGCGGCAAGCTCACCACGGCAGACATCGCCGACGTCGCTGCTTATATCGGGAATCCCGGCGTCGCGAGCCCCAACCTACGCGTCAGCACGCGCAACCCCGGCGGCGGTGAAGGCAGCGACCGGCTCGACTTTGGCACCGTGCTGCAAGTGCAGAGCTCCGCACGCGGGACGGTTCGCTTGGTAAACGACGGCGCGTTGGCGTTGCAACTCACCACCAGCGTCCGGATTGTCGGGCCGCAAGCCGCTGAATATTCGCTTACCGATAGCGGCTGCCGCGCGGCGGATACGCTCAGCGCCGGCCAGTCCTGCGAAATCGGCGTCACGTTTCGCCCTGCGCCCGGCAGCGCCGGGTTGCGCACCGCTGCGGCGCAAATCGATCACGATTGGGTCGGAGGCACCGCTGCGGTGGCGCTGCTGGGCACGGCTGAAGCGAGTGCCGCCAATCCGCCGGTGTCCACGTCATCCGGCGGAGGAGGAGCGCTGGGCGGCTGGATACTAATCGGCTTCGTCGGCTTGGCGGGGCACGTCCTTAGGCAGAAGCGATAGCGGGTTACTCCCAACGGTCCGCCGCGCGCGGCGTTTGACGCTGTCCGCCCGATGTGTGCATCATCGTGGCCTTCGAATTCAAACGATTTTCCACAAGGAGAACGCCGATGCGCCTTGCCATCGCCGCATTCGTCGCAGCGGGTGTTTTACTGACTTCCCCTGCAGTCGACGCGAAAACTTTGCGCTGGGCCAGTCAGGGTGACTTCCTGACGATGGACCCGCACGCGCAAAACGAGAGCCTGAACAACACCGCCAACGGCTATATCTACGAAACGCTGCTGACGTACAACGAGAAGTTCGAGCTGGTGCCGTCTTTGGCGACCAGCTGGAGCCGCGACGGCAACCTGCTGTGGAAATTCGATCTTCGCAAAGGCGTGAAGTTTCACGACGGCTCGCCGTTTACGGCCGACGACGTCGTGTACTCAATTCAGCGCGCGATGGCGCCGACCTCGAACTTCCGCGTGTACACGACCGGCATTCAGGGTGCACGTGCGATCGACGAAAATACGGTGCTGGTCTACACCAACGCGCCCAATCCAGTATTGCTGCGGCAGATGACCGAGCTGCGCATCATGAGCAAGGCATGGTCGGAGAAGAACAAAGTGGTGCAGCCACAGAACTTTGTGCAGAAGGAAGAGACGTTTGCCGCGCGCAACGCGAACGG
>JACCZX010000355.1 GCA_013695705.1 Burkholderiaceae bacterium
GAACTTGCCCTTCGGGCTGAGATAGCGGAACGAGGCGCCGACCTCCTGGGCGAACAGGGTCGGGGTCAGCTTGCCGCCATCGACCAGGGCGATGTAGAACTCGAGATCGGCATCGAGGGGACTGCCGGCGATCGAGTACGCCCGGGGCACGAAGCCATGCGGTGTATCGAGGCCCAGGGTCGTGTACTGCCCGGCCTGGTACCACCACCGGCTGCCGCTGTCCGGGCGCAGGGTGAAGACCCCGAGGCGGCCACCGGCGAAGACCTTCTTCGCAACCAGCGTCGCCGTCTGCATTTTGGCCTTGAGCGCGTCCGACATCGCAGTCTCCGTCCGGGGGGCGATGACAGCCGCAGACAGGGGGTGCGTCCAGTCGGAACGCCGGCCCTGCGTCATACGGATGGCGCATGTCCCACGCGCCGCGCTCTGATCCCATGGCCAGTGGGATCACACGCTGCGCTCGCCGGCCGCTGCCATGGGCTTGGTCGCAACATTACGGCGATAAGGTCGCCTGGCCCGGACGGCTACGACGGTTATCGCCATCGACCCCGGCCGGGTCAGATCCGCACGAAGGGACTCCATGATGTCCAGATCACTGTCCGCGGTCCTCATCGCCCTGTTCGCCGCGCTCGTCGTCGGGACAGGCTGCTCCTCGGGTGACTCCGAGGAGGGGCGCCGCGGCGGCGGTTCCAGCGACCGCGGGCCGCTCGAAGGACCGGTGAACCCCGCCGACGATGGCCCGCCGCTGCGCATCATCACGGAGGAGGAGGACATCATCCGCCTGCGCGTCGAGGCGTTCAAGTCGGCCAATCCGTCCTACAACGCGAGCGCATCGCCGCTGGACAAGGACGCCCGCTTCGCGCCCATCCTGCAGAACAAGTCCCGGCTGCAGTGGAGCGCGATTCAGCACACCGGCTTCCTCGCCTCGATCCCCACCTACGTCACCGACATCTCGACCAACAACTCGGCCTTCGGGCCGTACCTCGGCGTCCTCCATCGCTGGAAGATCGCCTGCCCCGGCGTGCCAGGCAGCCCGCGCTGGTCGGTGAACAACGTCGAGACCGATTTCAGCCTGCCGCTGGCGACCAATACGATGGCGCCGCCCGCGGACCTCACCCCGCCGATCTTCCCGCGCACGATCCCGACCGGGCAGCAGGCGACGCCCAAGAACCGCTACATCATCTCGACCTGGAACACCCACATCGGCGGCGATGTGGCCTCGGGTGGCGACAACGATTCGATCCTCGGCCCCGACAACGTGCACGAGTACTACATGCGGGAGCCCTTCGTGCCCGATTCGGGCGGCTCGCGCGTCATCTCGGCGTTCCTCAACCGCTACGGGCGCCTCGGGATGATCCGCAACCAGCACGACCTCTGGGGCTTCGGTTCGATCTCCGAGGCCCGCGCGCTGAATCTGCGGGTGCTGCTCGAGGCCGATGGCCGGTTCCTGCCGGCGACCATCGCCGATGCCCCGCCTCCTCCCTCGCTCTTCCGCGGCACCTTGGCCTATCGCGTCTCGGCCGGACGCCCGATCTACCGCCCCAGCTTCTGGCCGGGCGCACGCAGCGATGCCCAGGGCAATGCGCCGATCACCTTCGGCTGGTCCTACGATCCCGAGACCGGGACGCGGGTGGGCGTAGCGATCCACGCCGCCGGCGTCCTGCCCATCTGCAGCGTCTCGTTCAACATCAGCTATGAGCCGCTCGGGGCCAGTGGCGCTCCCTGGCAGCCCACGTTCGACGTCAATGGCAACATCATCGCGCCGCGCTCGCTGGACAGCTACCCCGACGGCATCCTGATCGACAACGTCCCAACCCAACCTTTCTATCCGATCACCTACGACGTCTATGGCGACTGCTTCCCGGTCGCGAGCACGAATCCCAACCGCACTGTGATCAGCAACGGCGGTCTCATCATCCGGGACCAGGCGTATCTGCCCAACGAGGTGGTCATCGTCCCGCAGCTGAAAAGCTACTTCAATGGCGCCATGCCTCAGGGCACTTACCGCGTCGAGATCGTCGTGGTGCAGAACCAGCCGCCGTGCGTACCGCTGCCGCCGACCGAGAGCGCGGTCACGCAGGTCCGCTACTTCCACGTCTGGAACGACTCGACGCCCAACTTCTTCCGCCCATGAGACTCCGGCACGCAGCCGCGCTGATCGTCGCTGCGGTGGTCGGCGCGTCGGTCTGGTGGAATGCCAGCCGGTCGTCCGATCCGCTCGCGTCGTCGACGACGACCACGACCACGACGATGGCGGCTGCAGGGTGCTCGACCTGTCCATCGACGGCGTCGCCCGATGCTGGCGCGACGTCGGTCGATCTCCGACCGACGACGGCCGAGGCGCTCGCCGACCTCGGCTTCGAGACCGGCGAACTGACCGACCTGCCGATGGCGATGCATGAGCCCGCCCTGGTCGATGCCGCATGGATCCGCCGCCAGCCGCGTGGCCGCACGGT
>JACCZX010000366.1 GCA_013695705.1 Burkholderiaceae bacterium
GACTCGATTCGATAAGCGTCGAGCGCAATGTCCTGCGTGGCCGAAGCGAACGCGACCATCAACGCGAACATGACCATCGAGCGCAGCCCGGCAAGGGGATCAGCGAGCGCCATGCCGATCAGCCCGACAATGATGACTAATTGCGAGGCAAGCAGCCAGCTGCGGCGCCGTCCGAAGCGCCGGGTCAACCACGGCAACGGCAACCGATCGACCAGTGGCGCCCAGGCCCATTTGAATCCGTAGGCGAGAGCGACCCAGCTCAGGTATCCGATCGTGGTTCGATCGATGCCAGCTTCGCGCAGACGAAACGAGAGCGTGCCGAGCACCAGTAATAACGGCAGTCCGGCAGCAAATCCGAGGAACAGCATGCGTAACGTCTCTGGCTCGGTGTAGACGCGCAACGCATCGCGCCAGCGGCGTTGCGGCGACGGTGCCAGTGCATCCAGCGTGCCATCGTGCGGCAAATTCTTGCGCGTGCTCATAGCCGACCGCTGTATCCGATGGTGAGCGGCGCGTGGTCTGAAAAACGTTGATCCATGTAGATCTCTGCGGTGCGCGCGCGCTTCGCGAATGCGGCGGTTGCAATCTGATAGTCGATGCGCCAACCAACGTTGTTGGCGTACGCCTGCCCAAAGTTGCTCCACCAGGTGTAGCGCTCGGGACGCGGATCGAGCGTGCGAAATACGTCGACCCATCCGTGACGCTCGAAAAGTCTCGATAGCCAGGCGCGTTCATCCGGCAAAAAGCCCGAATGCCTGCGGTTGCTACGCCAGTTCTTCAAATCTATTTCCCGGTGCGCGATGTTGATGTCGCCGCACACGATGAACTCGCGGCCGCTTGCGACCAGTCGTTTCAGATGCGGCAGGAATTGGGCGAGAAATCGGTATTTGGATTCCTGCCGGTGCGCCCCGGCAGAGCCGGACGGAAAATATGCCGAGATCACCGTTACGTCCTTGAACTCCGCTTCGACATAGCGGCCTTCGGCATCAAACTCCTCGGATCCGAAACCGAGCCGGACCTGACGCGGGCGCCTGCGCGACAGAAGCGCGGTGCCCGCATAGCCGCGCCGCTGCGCGCAGTGGTACCAGGCGCGCATGCCGGCCGGCCGGCTCTGCTCGGGAATATCGCATTCGTCGGCCTTGACTTCCTGCAGGCAAACCACATCGAGCTCAGCCTGCTCGAGCCACTGCGTGAGGCCCTTGCGAGTCGCTGCGCGAATTCCGTTTACGTTAAGGGTGGTTACGCGGAACATTGCAAATAGGTGAACAACGCGAGCTATACCGAAAAATCACGCTAATTTTGGTCGTTCACCGCGAGCGCATGCGGCAAAATTCGCAAAACCGGGTTGGGCGGTTGCATTATCGAGTGCGGCATGGTTCTGCGGCGGGATGAACGTGGATTCTCTGGGACACCAATTTATCGAGTTTGCGCTGGCGAGCAAGGTGCTGTCGTTCGGCCAGTACAAGACCAAGGCTGGACGCTTGTCGCCATACTTTTTTAATGCGGGGCAATTTAATCGTGGTGCGACGCTCGGTCGGCTGGCGCGCTTTTATGCGCAGACATTGTTGACGGCGCGCGCAGAAGGGCGGCTCGAGTTCGATATGTTGTTCGGGCCTGCATACAAAGGCATCACGCTGGCCTCTGCTACTGCAGTGGCGCTCGCCGAGCTCGGCGCTGACGTGCCCTTCGCGTTCAACCGCAAGGAAGCTAAAGATCACGGAGAAGGTGGCGTCATTGTCGGCAGCGCACTCGCGGGCAAGGTTGTGATCGTCGACGACGTGATTACCGAGGGCGCGGCCAAGCGCGAGTCGGTCGAGCTAATACGAAAGCATGACGCCGAGCCGGTGGCAGTGTTGATCGCGCTTGACCGTGTCGAGCGCGCCGGGCAGGGGGATTCATTGTCGTCGCAGTCGGCGGTTCAAGCGTTTGAGCAGGAGTTTGGCATTCCGGTGATATCGATTGCAAATTTTGGCGACTTGATGCAGTTTTTAGATTCCGATTCACCCCTCGCGCGGGATGCGCGTGCTTTTCGTTCCGCCATGGAACAGTATCGGGCCAAGTATGCAGCGTGATTCGTCACATCATTTCGTTTGGTCGTCGGTGCTCGCCGGTCTTGCGCTGTTGAGCGCGTTAGCGCTGGCAGGTCCTGCGTGGGGCGTGGGTTCAATCTTCACTTGCACTGTGAATGGCAAGACATTTTCGGCTGATCGTGTGCCCCAGGAGTGCGCCAATGCCGACGTGCGCGAGTTGAATCGCGACGGCTCCGTGCGCAAGGTGATCGCGCGCCCATTGACGCTTGACGAGCAGCGTGCGCGCGCGGTCGAAGCGAAGAAGCGGCTGGAAGAAGAAGACGTGCAACTTGCGCAGCGGCGACGCGATAAATCACTGCTCGAGGCGTACGCAAGCGAGCAAGAAATCGACGCCGTGCGCGCCAAGTCGCTCGAGTCGAGCAACCAGGCAATCGAGCGTGCGAATCAACGGCTGACCGGTTTGAATGTCGAGCGCAAGAAACTCAACGACGAATCCGAGTTCTACAAGAAGGCGACGCTGCCGGAACAGATCAAGCGCAGCTACGTTTCGAACCAGCAGCAGGTAGGCACCGAAGAAAAAATTCTTACCGAGGCGCGCAATGAGATCCAGCGAATCAACGAACGTTTCGACGCCGAAAGAAAGCGTTTTCGGGAGCTGCTGGCGCAGGGCGCTCGTCCGGTGCAGCGCAATCCTGAGACCGACATTCTGCTCGACCCCCGCTTTCGTGGAAAATAGGCGATATAGCGTCGGATCAGAGGGGTGAGGTGAAGCGTTGGGCGATCCTGTTGTCGTGTGCAATCGCAA
>JACCZX010000367.1 GCA_013695705.1 Burkholderiaceae bacterium
TTACGCCGTGCTGACCAACACGTCGGTGCCGAAGCTGTATCTGGCGGGAATCGTGCCTGGAATCGCGCTGATGGCGCTGTTCATGCTGATCGTGCTCACGGCGTGTGCGATAAAACCGCAGTGGGGCGGCGCGCGCATGCACAGCACGGCGGCCGAGATGTTCGCGGGCCTGATTCATCTGTTGCCGCCGGTCGGCATTTTCCTGGTCGTGGTCGGCTCGATCTACGCTGGAATCGCAACTCCGACCGAAGCCGCTTCGCTGGGCGTAATGGCGGGGCTGCTGCTCGCAGCGTGGACGCGCCGGCTGTCGTGGCACATGCTGAAGGACGTGCTGGAAGGCACGATGCGCACGACCGCGATGGTGATGCTGATCATCGTGGCCGCGTACTTCCTGAACTTCGTGATTTCGGCAATCGGACTCACGACCCAACTGACCGACTTCATCGAGAGGCTTGGCTTTTCCAAGTGGGAAATGCTCGCCGCCGTCATCGTGTTCTATCTGATGCTCGGCTGCTTCATGGAGACGCTGTCGATGATGATCACGACGATTCCGATCATCGCGCCGGTGATGATCAAGCTCGGCTTCGATCCCGTGTGGTTCGGCATCGTTGTCATCATCCTGATCGAGACGGCGCTGATCACGCCGCCGGTCGGGCTGAATCTGTTTGTGGTGCAGAACCTGCGCCGCGGCGGGCCGTTGCACGACGTGATCGTCGGCGCCGCGCCTTTTGTGGTGGCGATGTTGCTGCTGTTGCTGCTGCTGGCGCTGGCGCCCGGCATTGCGCTGTGGCTACCGGCGCGGTTTGGTTGATTCGATGACGACTCTTCGCTTGCTCACTGCAGCAGGGCCGCTCGAAGTCGCCGTGCATCAGCTCGTGATTGCGGGCTGGACCGGGCGTGATCGCGCGGCGGTCGAGCATCACATCGCAGAACTCGCGGCGATCGGCGTGCCGCGTCCGAGCACGGTACCGTTGTATTACCGCGTCGCGTCGAGCCTGCTCGCGCAAGCCGGTTCGATCGAGGTGCTCGGCGGTCGAAGTTCCGGCGAGGTCGAGCCGGTGCTGGTGCGGCATCATGGCGCGTGGTGGTTGACGGTCGGCTCGGACCACACCGACCGCGCATTGGAGACACAGTCGGTCGCTCACTCGAAACAGGTTTGCCCGAAACCGCTGGCGGCGACCGCGTGGCACTGGGACGAGGTGGCCGCGCATGCAGACGAGTTGGAGCTTTCGTCGCAGATTCTGGAACGCGACGCGTGGGTAACCTATCAGGCCGGCACGCTGGCGGCCATCCGGCCGCTCGCGAGTTTGATCGAAGGGCTTGCCGCGCGACAAGCGATCGCCGAAGGCGTCGTGATGTTTTGCGGCACGTTGGCGGCGTTGCCGAATGCGGCGGGCGCGGCGATCCGCCCAGCACCGCAGATGAAGCTCGCTTTGCGCGACCCGCGACTCGGCCGCGTGATCGAACATGAATATCGATTGACCGCGTTGCCGGTCGTGAGTTGAGGAACAGTAGTGCTCCAACAAGTGTCGCGCTGGCAATTCTGGATCGACCGTGGCGGAACGTTTACCGACGTCGTGGGGCGACGGCCCGACGGCTCTCTGGTCACGCACAAACTGCTGTCCGATAACGCAGAGCAGTACGACGACGCGGCGATTGCGGGTATTCGATATTTGCTGGGCATTGCGGCCGACGCGCCAGTGCCGGTCGACCGGATCGATGCGGTAAAGATGGGAACGACCGTCGCGACCAATGCGCTGCTGGAGCGCAAGGGCGAGCCGACTGCGTTGGTGGTGACGCGCGGTTTCCGCGACGCGTTACGTATTGCCTATCAGAACCGGCCGCGTTTGTTCGAGCGGCACATCGTGCTGCCCGAGCTGCTGTACTCGAAGGTGATCGAGGTCGACGAACGCATCGGCGCGCGCGGTGAGGTCGTCAGGCCGCTCGATCTGGCGGCGGCACGCGCGCAGCTCGAAGCCGTCTACGCCGCCGGCTTTCGATCGGTGGCGATCGTGCTGATGCACGGCTATCGCTATCACGCGCACGAGGCCGAGCTGGAAGCGGCGGCGCGCGAAATCGGCTTCACGCAGGTGTCGGCATCGCACAAGGTCAGCGCACTGATGAAGTTCGTCGCGCGCGGCGATACGACAGTCGTCGATGCGTACCTGTCGCCGATCCTGCGGCGCTACGTCGACCAGGTCGCAAGCGAGCTGCCGGGAACGCGGCTGCTGTTCATGCAATCTTCGGGCGGACTCACCGATGCACGCCGCTTTCAAGGCAAAGACTCGATTCTGTCGGGTCCCGCGGGCGGCATTGTCGGCATGGTGCGCACCAGTCTGGCAGCAGGCTTCAACCGCGTTATCGGGTTCGATATGGGCGGCACCTCGACCGACGTATCGCATTTCGCCGGCCGCGATGTCAGCGACTGCGAGCGCGCGTTCGAGACTCAGGTCGCGGGCGTGCGGATGCGCGCGCCGATGATGAGCATTCATACCGTTGCCGCAGGAGGCGGATCGATATTGCACTTCGATGGCGCGCGGTTGCGAGTCGGGCCGGATTCTGCGGGTGCGACTCCCGGGCCGGCGTGCTACCGGCGCGGCGGCCCGCTGACGGTGACCGATTGCAACGTGATCTTGGGAAAGATCCAGCCGGCATTTTTCCCCAGGGTGTTCGGGCGTGGCGCGAACGAGGCGCTTGACGACGAAGTGGTGCGCGAAAAATTCGCCACGCTGGCAATGGAGATCGAGGATGCCACCGGTCGCGCGCTGGCGCCCGAGCAACTGGCCGACGGATATCTCGACATCGCCGTCGGCAACATGGCCGAGGCGATCAAGCGCATCTCGATCCAGCGTGGCCATGACGTGACGCAGTACACGCTGAGCGTGTTCGGCGGCGCCGGCGGCCAGCACGCGTGCCGCGTGGCCGATGCGCTCGGCATGACGCAGATCTTCGTGCATCCGCTCGCGGGCGTGCTGTCGGCGTACGGCATGGGGTTGGCCGATCAGACTTCGATGCGCGAACAGTCGGTCGAACGTCGACTGGAAGTGGGTGCAATGGGGCCTCTGAACGCGGTGCTCGATAACCTTGCCAACGAAGCAACGCAGGATCTCGCATCGCAGGGCGTAACACTCGACCGCATTGTCGCCGTGCGGCGCGTACATCTGCGCTACGAAGGCACCGATTCGGCATTGGTCGTGCTGAACGCAGCGTTGCCTGACATGCAGGCGGCTTTTAATGCGGAATATTTGAAGCGCTATTCGTTCCTGATGAAAGAACGCGAGCTGGTCGTCGAAGCAGTGTCAGTGGAGGCGATAGGGCGCAGCGAGATGGCCGCGGAGCCTGCAGGCACAGTCGTGCCGCGGGCGACAGCGCTGCAGCCAAGAAGCACGGTGCAGTTGTACAGCGATGAGAGGTGGCGCGCCACGCCGCTTTTTGCGCGCGATCAAATGCAGCCCGGAGATGTTGTCGAAGGGCCCGCGATCATTGCCGAGGCCAACGCGACCACCATCGTCGAGCCCGACTGGCGCGCCACCGTGACCGATCGCAATCACATGGTTCTCGAGCGAATCCACGCGCGCGCCACCAAGCGGGCGATCGGCGCCGACGCCGATCCGATCATGCTGGAAGTTTTCAACAACCTGTTCATGTCGATCGCCGAGCAAATGGGGTTGCGGCTGCAAAACACCGCGTATTCCGTCAATATCAAGGAGCGGCTCGATTTTTCGTGTGCGCTGTTCGACGCCGATGGAAACCTGATCGCCAATGCGCCGCACATGCCGGTGCACCTGGGATCGATGAGCGAATCGATCAAGACAGTCATGCGCGAGAACGCCGGCGTGATGAAGCCCGGCGACGCGTACGTGATCAACGATCCGTACCACGGCGGAACACATCTGCCCGACGTGACCGTGATCACGCCGGTATTCAATCAAGATGGCCACGAGATTTTGTTCTACGTCGGTTCGCGCGGACACCACGCCGACATCGGCGGTACGACACCGGGATCGATGCCGCCGTTTTCCACCTCGCTCGACGAGGAAGGCGTGCGCTTCATCAACTTCAAGCTGGTTGAAGGTCAGGGCACACAGCGAGCCGGATTGATACGAGAAGCGGAGTTGATGAAGCTGCTCGGCGCGGGGGCCTATCCGGCGCGCAACCCGCAGCAGAACCTTGCCGACATGCGGGCGCAGATCGCAGCCAATGAAAAGGGCCGCGAAGAATTGCTGAAAATGGTCGAGCAATTCGGGCTTGCAGTCGTGCGCGCCTACATGCAGCACGTGCAGGACAACGCCGAAGAGTCGGTGCGGCGGGTTATCACGCAGCTGAAGGACAGCGAGTTCGAGTACCCGCTCGACAACGGCGCGCTGATCCGAGTGCGCATCGCCGTCGACCGACAAAATCGCTCGGCGACGATCGACTTTACCGGCAGCTCGCAGCAGCTACCGAACAACTTCAACGCGCCGCGCGCGGTGTGCTACGCCGCCGTGTTGTATGTATTCCGCACGTTGGTGGACGCCGACATTCCGCTCAACGCCGGCTGCCTAAAACCGCTGCACATCGTGATCCCTGAACACTCGATGCTGAACCCGCGTTATCCGGCTGCTGTAGTGGCCGGCAATGTCGAAACTTCGTCGTGTATCACCGACACGCTTTACGGCGCGCTCGGCGTTATGGCGGCCGCACAGGGCACCATGAACAACTTTACGTTCGGCAATGACCGCCATCAGTATTACGAAACGATTTCGGGCGGATCGGGCGCGGGCATTCGCAATCCTGATGTGCGTGCCGAAACGTTTGCGGGCATGTCTGAAGACGGATTTCACGGCACCGATGTCGTGCAGACACACATGACGAACTCGCGCCTGACTGATCCCGAGGTGCTCGAGTTTCGCTACCCAGTGCGTTTGGAGAGCTACGAGATTCGTGCGAATTCGGGCGGTGCAGGTAGGTGGCACGGCGGCAACGGCGGCTCGCGGCGCGTGCGTTTTCTCGAACCGATGACGGCTTCGATTCTGGCCAATCACCGCTCGATTGCGCCGTTCGGACTGGTGGGCGGTGAGCCCGGTGAATTGGGCCGTAACTGGGTCGAACGAATTGATGGGCGCATCGAGCACATGGGACACATCGGATCAGTCGAAATGAACGTCGATGATGTCTTTGTTATTGAAACTCCGGGCGGTGGCGGCTTCGGAAAAAAATGAAGCGCTCAGAAGGCGGCAATTAGGCGCTGTCGTCGTTGAAATTCTGCGCACGCTCGTAGTGTGCTGGCAGAAATAATGCGAGCGTATGAATGCGCCCGACCGCCTTGGCCTTACTTCGATTCTCGGCTCGTTGTCAATGAGTTATGCGCCGCTGATCGATCGCGAGCGGCGCACCTTTGGCACCCGGCTGACGATGCTGTCGGTGAAGCCGAGCGATCGCCTGCCGGTCGGCCTGATTCTCGATCAGCTGAGCGGCATGTGGCCCGAATCGCGCGCATTGGTTTTGGTCGCGCCGCTCGACGCGCATCTCGATGACTCGCTCCTCGAATGGCAGCCGCCAGCGAACGCAGTCGTTGAAATTCCGACCATCGCGCTGCGCGATCCGGTCATGCAGGGCTTGGTTCAGCGAGCGCGCCGGGTCGGCATCAAGATGGCTCTGCGCGGGCGTCCCGACGTGCCGCTACCACCCGCGCTGCTCGACTGTTTCGACTACGCAATGATTCACATCACCGAGGATCGGCGTCGCCGCAGCGACGGTACCAATGCAGCGCCGCCGCCCGGCGTGATGCGGCGTACGCCGTTCATCATCACCGGCGCGTTTCGCGTCGCAGAATTGCATGCAGCCTACGAACGCGGCGCAGTCGCCAGCGTTGGCGTGCCACTCGACGAAGCCCATACGACCATCGAGCGGCCACCGCAGCCGAGCCAGGCCGCAGTGCTTGAGCTGCTGCGGTTGACGCACGAGCAGGCCGACATCAGCACGATCGAAGCGGCGATCAAGCGCGATACCGCGCTATCGTTTGAGTTGATCCGTTTCGTCAATTCGGCGGCATTCGCGGTGCCGATGCAAGTTGCATCGGTCAAGCGTGCCGCCATGGTTCTGGGTCACGCGAAGATGACGCGCTGGTTATCGCGCATGTTGCGCGTCGCAACATGCAATGCCGACGCGCTGCCGCTGATGCATGCAGGAATTCGCCGCGGTCTTTTTCTCGAACACCTGGCAAGCTGCAGCGCGGCTGGCGCCGAGCTGCGCGACTCACTGTTTCAAACCGGCGCGTTTTCTTTGCTTGATCGCATCACCGGCACATCGTTTCCGCGCCTGCTGCAGCGTGCCCAGCTGCCCGCGAACGTCGAGGCTGCGCTGGTCGAGCGCCAGGGGCCTTGTGCGCCTTACCTGTCGCTGGCTGAAGCTATCGAGCGCAATGATCCGGTGATGGGTCGCAAACAGCGCGAGGCTCTAGACATTTCTTTGCTCGATTGCAACGTGTCGTTGCTGCGCGCATTATCAGCCGCGCAATCGATGCACTTGCGTGAGGACCGCGTCGCCGCCTAGTACGCACAGGTCGCAGCGGCCGCGCATCGGGCGCCGTTATAATTTCGTTTCACTTCAAACGCGCACCTCGCTGCGCGGCTGTCCCCTTCCATGACTGCAGACGGATTGTCTTTCGCGCTGGCCGGGCCAAGCGCCCTGTCTGCTTTCCGCGCGGCACGGCTGCTAGCTTTGATACAAACCATTGACCCTACAGTAGAGCGGGTTGATTCACGCTTCATTCATTTCGTGCACGCAAGCCGCGCGCTGGACGCCGCGGAGCGGATTCGGCTGAACGCATTGCTGGACTATGGAGACGCGGGAGCTGATCCCGCAGGAACTGCGTTTTTAGTGGTGCCCCGCCTTGGAACGATTTCCCCGTGGGCCAGCAAGGCCACGGACGTTGCGCACAACGTTGGCCTCGGCGTCGTTTGTCGAATCGAACGCGGGACGTTGTTTCGCGTTGCGTTCAGGAAGTCGCTGTTCAGCACGGCAGCGCCGGCGCGGTCCATCGATGCTGCTCTGCACGATCGCATGACAGAAAGCGTGATCGATGCAGACACCGATCCTGCGATTTTGTTTCGCGATCTGGCAAGCAAGCCGATGCGGTCGGTGGACGCACTGGCCAACGGCCGCGACGCACTGGTGCGCGCCAACGTTACGATGGGCCTCGCGCTATTTGACGACGAGATCGACTACCTTCTCGCCGCGTTCACGCGCATGCAGCGCGATCCGACCGACGTTGAGTTGATGATGTTCGCGCAGGCCAATTCTGAACATTGCCGCCACAAAATTTTCAACGCCACCTGGACGATCGATGGTGAGCACAAAGACTCCACGCTGTTCGACATGATTCGCGCCACGCATCGCGCGGCGCCGCTCGGCACGGTGGTGGCGTACAGCGACAACGCTGCAGTGCTCGAAGGGCGCATTGCTACGCGGTTTTATCCGCGCAGTGATCATCCCGCAGGGGCAGTCGGCATCGATTACTCCCCACGCGACCAATTGACGCACATAGTATTCAAAGTCGAAACGCACAATCACCCGACGGCTATTTCGCCTTTCTCGGGCGCATCGACAGGCGCTGGCGGCGAGATTCGCGACGAAGGCGCTACCGGCCGCGGGGCCAGGCCCAAGGCTGGATTGTGCGGGTTCTCGGTGTCGCACTTGCGCATTCCTGATATGCGCCACGCATGGGAGCGCGATATCGATGTCACGGATCCAGCGCAACAAACGGGCGGCGATCTTGGATTTCCGGCGCGCATCGCAGACGCATTGTCGATCATGATCGATGGCCCGTTGGGCGCGGCTGCTTTCAACAACGAGTTCGGCCGCCCAAACCTGCTCGGCTACTTTCGCAGCTACGAGCAGAACGTCGGCGGCAGGCATTACGGCTATCACAAACCGATCATGATCGCAGGCGGGATCGGCAACATCCTCGACGATCAGGTACGCAAACGTGAGTTGCCGGCTGGCACTTTGCTGATTCAACTCGGCGGGCCGGGCATGCGAATCGGGCTGGGCGGTGGCGCGGCTTCGAGCATGGACGCTGGCACCAACACGGAGCAGCTCGACTTTGATTCCGTGCAGCGCGGCAATCCCGAGATGCAGCGCCGCGCACAGGAAGTTATCGACCGCTGCTGCGCGCTGGGTGCTGCCAATCCCGTGTTGTCAATTCATGACGTCGGCGCGGGCGGCTTGTCGAACGCGATGCCCGAACTAGCCGATCAGTCGCAGCGTGGGGCCCGCATTGCCTTGGCCGACATACCCGTCGAAGAAAGCGGCATGAGCCCGCTCGAGATCTGGTGCAACGAGTCGCAGGAGCGCTATGCGCTGGCGGTTGACCCCGATCAGCTCCCGGCCTTCGCTTGGTTGGCGCAGCGCGAACGCTGCCCGTACGCAGTGATCGGACGAATCGCGGCAGATTCTCGCCTGGTCATTGAAAGTGTCAATGGCGTGCACGCCGTGGACATGCCGATGAACATTCTGTTCGGCAAGCCACCGCGGATGCATCGTGATGTACGGCATGTCGCGCGCGAGTTTCCTGCTTTCGATAGCGCCGACCTGGCGCTCGAACAATGCGCGCTCGACGTGCTGCGGCATCCCACAGTTGCGAGCAAGGGTTTCCTAATTACGATTGGCGATCGAACAGTCGGTGGGCTGTGTTCGCGAGATTCGATGGTCGGGCCGTGGCAGGTGCCGGTTGCCGATTGCGCCGTCACGACTGCAAGCTTCGAAGGTTACGCGGGCGAGGCAATGG
>JACCZX010000390.1 GCA_013695705.1 Burkholderiaceae bacterium
CCTCAGCATCCTGATAGGCCGGCGCTTCCTTAAGAGACTTACTGCCAGAGCCGGGATGCAGTTGTTTTACGTGATCGAATTCGGATACCTCTTGCAGCCACAGCGCATCCGAAAAACGCTCACGTTCCAGTACTACCGCGCCAATTTTAAACACAGCTTCTATGACTTAGATGTCAGGGGCCACGACATCGTGGACAAAAATCGACCACGACATCGTGGACTCCTTAGTTGAGCAAAAGGGCCACGACATCGTGGACTCTTTCGCTCTGGACCGCATAAATACCGGCCTTCTCTTCATTCGTGACCACCTTTAACGTGGTCGGATGAATGAAAAGAATTCCGATGAAATCCGGTATCGGCGTCTCGCCTTCACCCTCTTTGACAAGGGAAAATCTCCCACGCACATTCTCATCCGCATCCCGCGTTCACGCTCCTGGCTCTTCAAATGGAAGCAGCGCTTCGCACACGATGGCTGGTCAGCACTCGATAGTTTATCCACTGCCCCTCAGCACTCTCCGCAACAATACACTTCGGAGACTGTCAGCCTCATCCTGCGCGTGCGCCAGCGGTTGGAAAAAAGTAAGGTCGGAATGGTCAGCGCTCGCGCCATTCAACAGGAGTTGTTGCGTCTGCGCCTGTGCCGGCCGCCACCGTCACAGACCACCATCAAACGCTGGCTGAGGCAGGCCGGGCTGATCGGCGCGACCACCGCGTCGGACACCGCGACCTACTATCCGGCGCGGCCACCCGCCGCCGAGTTCGTCACTTTCTCTTGCGACTGGGTCGCACGTTATCTCACGGGTGGAGAAAAAGTCTTCGTCTTTCACACCATTGATCTCCACACGCACGCGCTGGCACAAACGATTCGCGCCGATAAAAGTACGGCCTCCACCTGTGAGCATCTGTTGGCGGCCTGCGTCGAACTGGGGCGGCCCGATTTTCTGCAACTCGACAATGATGCCGCGTTCACCGGACTGGGGCGTCACCCACGGGTCTTCGGGCACTTCGTCCGCACCGCTTTATATCTCGGCCTTGAACTAATCTTTATTCCACCTGCCGAGCCGCAACGAAATCATGTCGTCGAGAGAGTCAACGGACTGTGGGTCAGCAGTTTCTGGGAGAAAGACCATTTTGCGTCGCGGCGTCAACTGCTGCGCAAGAGTCCGAAGTTTCTCACTTGGTATGAAACGTATGCCCCGCCGGTGTTGGGTGGGCTGACCATCAGTCAAGCGCGTCGCCAGCCGCGGCGCGACAAGCTGTCGCGCCGGCACTTCCGGCACCTGCCGCCGGCGTTGCCACTGACGGTCGGGCGCCTTCATTTCATGCGCCGGGTCAATGAGCAGGGAGCCATCGACATTCTCAAAGAACAATGGAAAGTTTCCAAGAGTCTGGTCGGCCAGTATGTCTGGGCAACGCTTGATACGCATCAAGAAAAACTGTTCATTTATCATCGTCGCTCTGCGCGAGCACAGCCGCGGCTGATCACACAGTATGCCTACGAAATAGTTGAAAGGGTGGAGCGTCTCCGTCCGGAATATCAACGTCGCGCGCGCCGAGTGGACATCCTGAAGATAATTTGAAAGATGTCCGAGCCGACCCCGACAGCCGGCGGTTGCCGAAGATGAGTAAAAAGTGAATGATTCCGCGAGGCATGATATTCACGGTGGAGAGAAGCCGCAGAGGCCTGTCCAATGGGCTTCCCCGCGATTTGGCTCAAACTCCGAAGTGAAATTTCAACGTCAGAGTCCACGATGTCGTGGTCGATGGCTCAATTAAGAAACAGTCCACGATGTCGTGGCCCCTGACAGGTAGGTGCCACTCAGGAGTTGTCCCCGAATCGTCGCCCAATGTTGCTTAAGGTAGTCTGGTAGTTCATCGACGCTCATGCCATCGATGCCAGCACTCCCTTTGTTCGCCTTGACTCTTTGTAATGCTTTCAACAGGTTATCTCGCTTGCATACTTCCTCCATCAACGCTTCAGTTAAAGCCGAGCGTTCGGATGCGGATGACGCCGCGAGTGATTCGGCACCGAAGTTGAAACTGGTCTGTCGCATGTCACTCATGAGTCGTCCGCTCCTACTAGCCACTCCTTACCGTTCGGGCCTTCGCTGCTGTCGTTCCCGGTCATGCGATTCCTGGCTGTTTCTCCTCTTTCAAGCGAGTGTCCCAATCGAGCCGACCGACTGCCCAGAGCTACTATGCCCTCTGCTGACTTCTGCGCTGTGGTCAGAAGAGTTTGCACTCTTCTCAGTCCAGCAAGCTGGACGCAGCACACAGACCTCCCGAGGTAAGTACCACCGCTTTCGGCGCATCGCCGCCAGATTTACGTGCTGTGAATAGTTGGATGGACATGGACTTCGTGATCGACTGCTCACTCGTCCGTCACAACCCGCCTCGTATCCAGTTCTTGTTCATCGGCGCGCGCTTTTGCGCTCCCCTTCCTTCAAACATCACCTCACGGTAAGATGCCC
>JACCZX010000266.1 GCA_013695705.1 Burkholderiaceae bacterium
GGCGCACGCGGCGCAGATCGATCGACACCTTGGCGGCGATTGGATTGGTGCGTGCATCAAGCGTGATGGTAGACACCAGATTTCCGCCTGCGAAGCCAAAGTTCAGCGGGTCCAGCACGAGCACACCATTGTTGAGCTTCAAATGGGTAGAGAAATTTTCCAGCGGAATCTGCTCCGGAATTTTTAGCGTAGCCGCGCTCAGCCGCACATCGGCATCCATCACGTTTAGCTTCTCGCGATTGAAATCATTGTCCGGAAACACTTTGCCGGTGGGCAGCTTCGCCGGCGTAGCCTTGACAGGCGTTGGCTTGCCCGTCGCCGCAGCAGGGGCCGGCACTGCACTGGCGCCCTCACGGCGCGGCAAACCGACCAGTGGCCCGAGGTCGGCCAGATCAAGGCTGCGACTTTTCAATGTTGCGGTAAGCAGCGGCCGCGGTTGCTTGCGCTCGTAGCGCGCATCACCCGCGAGATCGGTGTTGCCGATCACTCCGCTGAAATTTGTGTAGGTATATGCATCGCCCTCACGAACCAGGCGTCCCGTGACACGATAGGGTGGAGTGTCCGGTAGCGCCACCGGCAGGGTGGGGTATAGCGCCGAGAGACTTGGCCCGCTGACCGACACCTTGGCGTCTATCTGGGTCAAATTCCTGACGTTACCTACCTGCCCTTCTGCGTTGACGGACGTTTTGCCGAAGCGCAACGCAAGACGCAATGGAAACGGCTCAGCAGTTTCGCGCAGTGACAAGACGTCGCCAAGATCGGCAGAACCATCGAACGGATTGCCGCGCCAGCGTCCGTTGAACGTCACCCTCGACTGGTACGGCCCCTCTACCCTGGTTTCACCACGCGCCTCGACAGCAATGTTCTGTACTGCATCACGATAGGAGAGGCTGGCGTCGAGCAAGGCGAGCGTTTGAATATCGAAAGTGCGAGTCGATGGCTGATCGGATTTTCGCAACTGCCAATTGGCGCGACCGCCCTTGTCGCGCACCAAATTGACCTCACCACCGGTCAAGCGCACGTGCGGCAGGACGATCTCACTAGTAAATAGCGATGGCAGGCTCACACTCACCATCAATTCGCGCAAAATGCCCAGCGGCTCCTCGCCAGCCCAGTCAGCATTGCCAATAGCAATATCGGAAATGACGATCCGTGGAGCCAGTGCGAGCTCGACATCCAGGTAGCCAATTGTGACTGGGCGCCCGGTGCTTTCGCTCAAATATCGCTCTAGCGGCCCGCGCAACCAGTTCCACTGAAACACCGCAAGAAAGAGAACGATAAGAACGGCAAGCGCGCCGAGCAACCAAGGCCAACGCCGCGCGCGCGGCTTGCTAGAGTTGGCGGTGCCGGTCGAATCCGGCATCGAGTTTGTCGAGGTACTCACGCGATGGAAAATGCAAAAGTTATGCCTGTCATCAGTCGATTATCGCCGCCAATAGCAGCGCAGCGGAATGTTTCGGGCAAGGGTTTGCCGCAGGCGCCGGACCTGAGAAGTGATTTGCAGCGCGCACGTGCGCGCACCGACTCATTATTCGATCTCGTGTCACCGGAGACGTTGTATCAGCGCCCGATACCGGATCGTCATCGCTTGATCTTCTATGTCGGGCATCTGGAAGCGTTCGATTGGAATCAACTCGGCCGCGGCGTATTGGGCAAGCCATCATTCGACCCTCAGTTCGACGTGTTGTTCGAGGCGGGTATCGATCCACCACCCGGCCAGGCAGCTCAGGACAGCGCTGCCGACTGGCCAGCGCTGGAAGCTGTGCGTGCGTACGTTGCGCAGGCACGCATGGCGGTCGACCAGGGATGGAATTCCGTACCGGCGCACCGGCAGCAAATGGTCATCGAACATCGGTGGATGCATGCAGAGACGATTTGCTACTTGCTGCATCAGCTTGCTCCCGAATTGAAGCACCGTCCGGCCGCCGAAAAGTCGCTGCTGACGCTGCAGACGCCGCCATGTCACCAAGAATTCATCGCGATCCCCGCTGGCGCCGCGCGCCTTGGGCAAACCGACGGCGAGTTCGGATGGGACAACGAATTTCCGGCCTATTCTCCGGCGGTCGCTGCGTTTGAAATATCCAAACACAAAGTCAGCAATGCCGAGTATCTGCGCTTCGTTGAAGACGGGGGCGCCGCTTCATCGTTCTGGGATAAGCGCGGTGACAGCTGGTGGCTGCGCCGCATGTTCGACGAAGTGCCCCTGCCGCTTGATGCGCCGGTATACCTGACCCATCAATGCGCCGATCAGTACGCAAAATGGGCCGGCGCTTCTTTGCCGAGCGAGGCCGAGTGGCACCGCGCCGCGTACGGCGAGGGCAGTCAGGCCTATCCGTGGGGCGATAGAGCGCCTACCGGCATCTATGGAAACTTCGATTTCCTCAACTGGGATCCGGTGGCCGTCGGCGCACAAGCGGCCGGCGACAGCGCGTACGGCGTGTCGCAAATGGTCGGCAATGGATGGGAGTGGACGTCGACACCATTCACCGGCTTCGACGGGTTTGAATCGCACTCGTATTACCCGGGCTATTCGGTCAACTTCTTTGGCACCGATCACTACGTGCTTAAAGGCGGCTCACCCGTCACGTCGCACAAGCTGCTAAGGCGTTCGTTTCGAAACTGGTTTCGCGCCGACTATCCGTACGTTTACTCGACGACGCGGCTGGTGCGACGCTAGTTGGTTGCCATGCGCCGGGATCGCGCAAACCTTGAGTGTCAAGCGGCTGCAAGCGCAACGGCGAAACCGCGCGCGTCGTCGGTGTAAATACCCACGCGCGTAAAGCCAGCCTGCACTAATACCCGTCGCAAACTTTCCGGCGTGTACTTGTACGAGTTTTCGGTATGAATGCGTT
>JACCZX010000399.1 GCA_013695705.1 Burkholderiaceae bacterium
CCTTGCGGCGGCACCGACGCGATCGTGCCCTCGACCAGCTTCAGCAAAGCTTGTTGCACTCCCTCGCCCGAGACGTCGCGAGTGATCGAAGGGTTGTCGCTCTTGCGCGAAATCTTGTCGATCTCGTCGATGTAGACGATGCCGCGCTGCGCCTTGTCCACTTCGTAGTTGCAATTTTGCAAAAGCTTTTGAATGATGTTCTCTACGTCTTCTCCGACGTAGCCGGCCTCGGTCAAAGTGGTGGCATCGGCGATAACGAATGGAACATTCAAGAGTCGCGCGAGCGTTTGCGCCAGCAGCGTCTTGCCTGAACCCGTCGGGCCGATCAGCAGAATGTTGCTTTTGGCAAGCTCGATGTCGTCCTTCGAGCCCATGTGCTTCAAGCGCTTGTAGTGGTTGTAAACAGCGACCGATAAAATGCGCTTCGCCTTGTCCTGGCCGATCACGTATTGATCGAGAATGCCGCCGATCTCGCGCGGAGTCGGCAGATCGGACTTGATCGCGCCAGAGCCGGCATCGGCCGTCGTCTCGTCGCGAATGATGTCATTACAAAGGTCGATGCATTCGTCGCAAATAAATACCGACGGTCCGGCAATCAGCTTTTTGACTTCATGCTGACTCTTGCCGCAGAACGAGCAGTAAAGAAGCTTTTCGCTCGAGCCTTTTTTTTCCGACATGTCCGCAGGTCAACAGGCTTTAAGGTTGCTCGCTTCGGCTAACAAAAATCTTGTCGATTAGTCCGTAGCCTACCGCATCGTCGGCTGACATGAAGTTATCGCGATCGGTGTCTTTGGCGATCTTCTCGACCGGTTGCCCAGTCCGCTCGGACAAGATCTTGTTGAGCCGCTCGCGCAGATACAAAATCTCTTTGGCGTGAATTTCGATATCGGCCGCCTGCCCCTGCACTCCACCCATCGGCTGGTGAATCATGATGCGCGAGTTCGGCAGCGAGTATCGCTTGCCCTTCGCGCCCGCTGCAAGCAGAAACGCGCCCATGCTGGCTGCTACGCCGATACAGATAGATGACACGTCGGGTTTGACGAACTGCATCGTGTCGTAAATGGCAAATCCCGCACTCACCGAACCTCCCGGCGAGTTGATGTAAAGCGAGATGTCCTTGTCGGGGTTTTCCGATTCCAGAAACAGGAGCTGCGCGACTACTAAGTTTGCCGTCTGCTCGGTCACCGCACCAACGATGAACACGACTCGGTCACGCAACAGCCGCGAATAGATGTCGTATGCACGCTCACCGCGCCCACTCTGCTCGATGACGATCGGCACCATGCCTAGGCCCTGAGGCTCCATCGCCTGGCCCATCTGCATCATTTGCGCTGCATTTCTCATTTGTCATTTCTCATTTGACTTTATGCCCCATTAATTCGTCGAACCCTACCGGTGTGTCGACCACCTTGGCTCGCTGCAGCACCCAGTTCGTAACGTTGTCCTCAAGGGCAACGGTTTCAAGGTCGGACAGCCGTTTGCGATCCGACAAATACCAGTTGATCACATCTTGCGGTTTCTCATAGCTCTGCGCAATGTCTTCGACCAGCTTGCGGATTTGATCCTGGCGCGGCTGCAGGTTGTTGTCGCGCACCACCTCGGCCAGCAGCAAACCGAGGCGCACGCGTCGTTCCGCTTGCGGCGCAAACAGATCAAGCGGCAGGGGAGCGTCTTTCGTCGCCATGCCGCGCTCAATCAGATCGCTGCGTGCCGCTTCCGCCAGCCGTTGCTTGTCTGCTTCCACCAGTGACTTCGGCACCTCGAAACTGCTTGCACCCAACAGCACCGTCATTGCATTATCTTTAGTACGCGCTTTCAACCGGGATGCGACTTCGCGCTGCAAATTGTTCGTTATCTCGGCGCGCATTTTGGACAGATCGCCTTCGGGCACTCCAAGCGACCGCGCAAAGTCGGCATCAATCGTCGGTAGCAATGCCTGTTGCACCTGCTTGATAGTCACGTCGAATTCGACCGGCTTGCCCGCCAGTGCCTGCGCACCGTAGTCAGCAGGAAACGTCAACGAGAATTTTTTGCTTTGCCCAATGCTCATGCCGCGCACCGCCGACTCGAACTGCGGCAGCATGCGCCCCTCGCCCAACGTGAATTTGAAGTCGGTCGCGTGCCCACCTTCGAACGGCTGGCCGGCGTGTTCGCCATGCGCATGCGTACCGTGAAAGTCGATCGTGACAATGTCGTCGTCATGCGCCGGGCGTTCTACCGACTCGAACGTAGCGCGTTGTTTCCGCATGATCTCAAGCGTGCGATCAATCTCGGCATCGCCGAGCGTGCACATGGCGCGTTGTACCTGAGCGGCCGACAGGTCGTTGACACTTACTTCAGGGTAAATCTCGAATGTGGCCGAGAATGCCAAATCGTTTTCGCTTTCTCCGCCCTCGGCCGTGCGCGCCTCGAGTCGCGGCTGACCCGCGACCTTCAAGTTCCCGGCGCTCACGGCCGAGTTGAATGCTTCGCCAACCTTGTCATTGAGTACCTCAGCTTGCACCTGTGCGCCGTACGTCTGAGCCACCATTTTTAATGGCACCTTGCCAGGACGAAACCCCGGTAGCTTCATGTTGCGCGCGAGCTTGGCAAGCCGCGTTTTAACTTCCTGCTCGATCGCTGCCGCGGGCACCGTCAAGTCGACCCGCCGCTCAAGCGCGCCAAGGGACTGAATCGTTTGTTGCATCGTCATCGTTTATCTTGTGTATCAGCAGGAAGAAGCAGCAAGCGAAAATCATCACGGCGCACTTTCTGTGGTGCGAAGGGGGGGACTCGAACCCCCACGCCGGTGAAGGCGTCAGGACCTAAACCTGGTGCGTCTACCAATTTCGCCACCTTCGCGGCGCCACGCGTGAGCTTTCGTATGACAACGGTAGTGCGTCTGCACACTCGACCTCCCGCGAAACGGCGCGCCGATTCTAACGGAACGGGCACAGCCGTTTAGCAACGCGCAGCGCCGCTGTGCTAGCTTCAATTCAATGGGCGTCGGCCACTACGAAAATTTTCCGATCGCATCGTGGTTGATGCCGAGTCGCCTGCGTCCTGCCGTGCGCGCGATATACCGTTTCGCCCGCACGGCGGATGATCTGGCTGACGAAGGCGACGCCACGCCAGCGCAGCGCTATAGCGCGCTGGAGGCATTGGGCGCGCAGCTGGACGCGCTGCAGACAAATGCAACGTCGCGCTGGCCAGATCTTGCGGTTGCGATACGCGAACATCGGCTGGCCTTGCCGCTTTTCCACGACCTGCTGTCCGCGTTCGCGCAGGATGTCGGGACGCTGCGCTACGAAAATTACGACAAGCTGCTCGAATATTGCCGGCGTTCGGCCAACCCGGTCGGCCGCCTATTGTTGCAACTGTACGGGCGCGATTTACCCGCGCTGCAGTTGCAGGCGGACGCCATTTGCACCGGGTTGCAATTGACCAATTTCTGGCAGGACGTTGCCATCGATTGGCGCAAGGGCCGCGTGTATCTGCCGCAGCAGGACCTGGTTGCATTCAATGTCGGTGAAGGACACATCGCGCACGGCACCATCGATGAACCGTGGCGCCGCCTGATGGCCTTTCAGGTCGCGCGAACGCGAGCGCTGCTGCAGCATGGAGCTCCACTCGCGCGCGAGCTCGGCGGGCGCATCGGCTTCGAATTGCGATGGGTCGTGCAAGGTGGGCTGCGAATTCTCGAGCGCATCGATCGTGTCGGGGGCGACGTTTTTTCGCAGCGACCGACCTTGTCTCCGCGTGACTGGGCAGTGATCGGCTGGCGCGCACTGCAGGCAGCGCCGCAATCCGCATGACACCCGACGAGTACTGTCAGCAAAAAGCTTCGGCAAGCGGCTCGAGCTTCTACTATTCCTTCTTGTTCCTGCCGCCCGAACGCCGGCGCGCGATCACCGCTGTTTATGCCTACTGCCGCGAAGTTGACGACGTCGTCGACGAAATCAGCGATTCCGTTGCTGCTGAGGCGACGTTGGGTTGGTGGCGCAACGAAGTACGCGAACTGTTCCGCGGCCATCCAACGCACCCGGTTACGCGTGCGCTGCAACCGTTTGTCGATCGCGAGTTCGGGATTTCAGAGCAGCGAATGACCGCGATCCTCGACGGCATGGAGCTCGACCTGCGGCAGAATCGATTTCTCGACTATGCCGCGCTGCGTCGCTACGCGCACCACGTTGCCGGTGTGGTGGGTGAAATCTCGGCGTCGATTTTCGGCGCGACCGATGCACAGACGTTGCAGTACGCCGCGCGTCTGGGCCTTACGCTGCAATTGATCAACGTGATTCGCGACGTCGGCGACGACGCACGGCGCGGCCGCATCTACCTGCCGCTGGACGAGATGCAACGCTTCGACGTCAAGGCGGCTGATCTACTGGGCGCTCGCTACGTCGAGGGATTTGTGCCGCTGCTGCAGTTTCAGGCGCAGCGGGCTACAGCGACTTATCGGGAAGCGCTGACGTTGCTTCCTGCCGTCGATCGCAAAGCGCAGCGACCCGGATTGATCATGGGTGCCATTTATTCGACGCTGCTGAGCGAAATCGAACGCGAGAATTTTCAGGTGCTGCACCAGCGGATAGCGCTGACCCCTGTACGCAAGCTGTGGATTGCATGGCGCAGGTGGGTGTTCCCTTGAACGCACCACCGACCATCGCTGTTGTGGGCGCGGGCTGGGCGGGCTGCGCGGCGGCCGCGGAGCTGGCAGCGCGCGGCGTGACCGTCGTGCTGCTCGAAGCGAGTGATGAGCTAGGCGGGCGCGCACGGCGTCTGCCGTTGATGCTCGACGGCAAGACACACGTGCTCGACAACGGGCAACACCTGCTGCTCGGTGCATACACGCAGACCGCGGCGCTGCTCGCGCAGCTGAACGTCAATCTCGATGCGGCCATCGAACGACGGCCGTTCGAGCTCTGCTATCCCGACGGGTTTCGCTTGCGCACAGCGCGGCTGTCTGCGCCTTGGCATCTCGCCGCGGCATTGATTACAGCTCGCGGATTGAGCGTCGCTGACAGCGTGGCGATGTTTAATCTGCTGCGCGAACTCAAGCGCACCCGTTGGAACGTAGGCGTTGATCGCAGCACGACTGATTGGCTGCGCGAGTGCAAGCAGCCACCGAACGTGATCAGGCGCATTTGGCGTCCGCTCGCGTTGTCGGCGCTGAACACACCGCTCGAGAGGGCATCGGCGCAGATTTTTGCCAACGTGCTGCGCGATTCCCTGGGCGCCGCCAGCGCAGCGAGCGAGATGTGGGTTCCGCGTGTCGATCTGTCCGCACTGTTGCCCGATGCAGTCGAGCGCTTCCTGTTGGCCCGCGGCGGCGAAGTACATCGCGACGCGCGCGTCGGGAGAATCAGCCGAACCGACCGCTTCCGACTTCAGCTTCGAAATGATCCCGCTCGCAGGATCGAGGCCGACGCGGTGGTTTACGCGGCGTCACCGCACTATCTCGCCCGCATCATCGAGTCCACGGTTGAGCTGTCTCCGATTCTTCAAACTGTGCTGCGCTTTGAGTACGAACCGCTGTACACCGTCTACCTGAAGTACTCGTCGAACGTTCTTCTCGCACGCGGCTTCTACGCGTTGATCGACGATCCCTCCAAGCGTTGCTATGCGCAATGGGTCTTCGATCGCGGGCGGTTCGATAAAAAAAACGCAGGCGTGCTGGCGGCGATCGTCAGCTCCAGTGGGCCGCACGAGGCCGAGCCGCTCGACGACGTGTGCCAGGCGGTCGCTACGCAATTGACCGATCAACTGCAACTGCCACCTCCGGTCGATGCGCGCGCTATTGCGGAGCGGAGAGCGACGCTCGCGGCAGTGCCGGACCTGAAGCGTCCGCCGAACCGCACAGGCTGGCCCGGATTTGTCCTCGCCGGTGATTGGACCGAATCCGATTATCCGTCGACCCTCGAAACGGCTGTGCGCAGTGGCCGTGCAGCGGCGCGCGCATTATTGTGATCGGAGCGAACCGTCCGCTCACGAGCGAACCCGGGTCAACGCGTGTTCAACGCGATCGACCGCGATGACTTCGAGCCCTTCGATCGCCTGCTTCGGCGCATTGGCGCGCGGTATCAACGCCATCGAAAACCCCAACTTGGCAGCTTCACGCAACCGCTCCTGACCGCGCGGCGCCGGCCGGATCTCACCCGCCAACCCTACTTCACCAAAGGCAATCAGCCCGCGCGGCAGCGGCTTGTCGCGCATCGATGAAACTACCGCGAGCAGTACCGCAAGATCGGCAGCCGGCTCGCCAATGCGCACGCCGCCGACGGCGTTGACGAAAACGTCCTGATCGGAGGCCGCAATTCCGGCGTGCCGGTGCAGCACCGCAAGCAGCATTGCAAGCCGCTGCTGGTCGAGCCCTACTGAAAGGCGGCGCGGATTAGGCACGTGGGCAGCGTCGACCAGCGCCTGGATTTCAACCAGCAGCGGCCGCGTTCCCTCCTGCGTCGCCATCACGCACGAACCTGCGACCTGCACGTCGTGCTTCGAGAGAAACAACGCCGACGGATTTGCCACGCCTTTAAGTCCGCGATCGGTCATTGCAAACACGCCGAGTTCGTTGACGGCGCCGAAGCGATTCTTGAAAGCGCGCACCAGGCGAAATGAAGAATGCGAGTCACCCTCGAAGTACAGCACCGTGTCGACCATGTGTTCGAGCACGCGCGGACCGGCTAGTGCACCTTCCTTCGTCACGTGGCCGATCATGATCAACGTTATCCCTGATTGCTTTGCCAGCCGCGTCAAATGGGCAGCACATTCGCGCACCTGTGCGACCGATCCGGGGGCCGACTGCAATTGCTCCGAATACAAAGTCTGGATCGAGTCGATCACCACCACGGTCGGCTTTTCGATGCCGATGCTGGCAACGATGCGCTCAAGCGATATTTCCGATAGCAAACGTACCTGGGCTGCGTCGACGCCGAGCCGGCGCGCGCGCAGCGCGATCTGCGGCGCCGATTCCTCGCCGCTGACGTAAAGCACGCGAGCCTTGCCTGATAGCGCCGCCAGCGATTGCAATAACAGCGTCGACTTGCCGATGCCAGGATCACCGCCAATCAACACGACCCCGCCCTCGACAAACCCGCCGCCCAGCACCCGATCGAACTCGTCGATACCGGAGGCAATACGAGGCATCTCGCGGGCTTGCACCTCACCCAGCGACTGCACGGAAGTCAGCGACACCAACGCCGCGTATCGATGCTCTACGGGCGCCTCCACCCTTGCTTCGGCCAGCGTGTTCCACGCATTGCAATGCGGGCATTGTCCCTGCCACTTCGGGCTCGCACCGCCGCACTCGGAACAGACAAATTGGGTTTTTGCCCTGGCCACGATCAATTCGTCTCGATAACTGGCACGCGTGGCGCAAGAGCGCACATCAACTCGTAGCCGACGGTGCCGCAAAGATTTGCGACTTCGTCGATCGGAATGTTCGGTCCCCACAGCTCGACGTTGCTTCCCACCCCGGCCAAAGGTGCGGCCGACAGATCGACCGTGATCATGTCCATCGACACGCGCCCCGCGATCGGCACGCGAACGCCGTCGACCAGCACCGGTGTTCCATCGGGTGCATTGCGCGGATAACCGTCGGCGTAGCCGCACGCGATTACACCGATGCGCATTGCGCGCGATGCCGCGAACCTCGACCCATAGCCGACAGATTGAGCAACGTCGAGCGCCTGTGTGCCTATCAGACGGGACTTCAAGGTCATTGTGGGTGCCACGCCGAGCGAAGCCGCACTATGCGACTCATCGGTCGCGCCGCCGTACAGCGCGATGCCCGGCCGCACCGAGTCGCCCGCCACTTCGGGGCGTAGAAACAAAGCGGCTGAGTTGGCAAGACTGCGCGGCTCCGGCCAGTCGCCGACGATGCGATCAAGCGCCTCGATCTGTTCGGCAACCTCGGCGGCACCGCTGGCGCCGTGTGCGCGGTCTGCATTCGCAAAGTGAGTCATCAGAGTCAGCTGCGCCACGCGTCCAGACACTTTGAGCCGCTGATACGCAGAGGCTGCACTGCGTGCGCTAAAGCCGAGCCGATTCATGCCGGTGTTCAGCTTGAAATGAACGTCGAGCTGCGCCGAAAGTCGGGACTGCTCGATCATTTCGATCTGGCTGCTGTCGTACACAACCGGCGTCAAGTTCAGCGCCGACACTACGTCCAGATCGCGGGACTCGAAAAATCCTTCGAGCAAAAGTATCGGCTTGCGCCATCCTGCGTCGCGCGCAATTGTTGCCTCATCGAGATCAAGCAACGCGACGCCGTCGGCCTCACTGAACGCCCGTAGTGCGCGCCGCAGCCCGTGGCCATAAGCGTTTGCCTTGACCACTGCCCACAGGAACCGTCCACGCGCGTGCTGTCGCGCGAGCGCCAGATTGCGGTGCATCGCTGCCAGATCGATCACCGCAGAAATCGGACGAGGCATTGGAATTAAAACGAGGATTGGTACTCAATAGCATAGTGCTGAAGCGAATCGCCACGACGTAAGTGCGTGATATAAGGCAGCGAAGCGCGCATCGGCCAATACAGCGCCGCATTGATCACTGAACATTGCAGAAGAGCGCGGCCGCATTGCATAACCGGGAGACGTTTCGCTTGCTTCGCAACTGTCGACATAGCGCGTCATGAAGCGCGGCTTCTACGTCATCATGGCCGCGCAGTTTTTTTCGTCGCTGGCAGACAACGCTTTGCTGATCGCCGCTATCGCGCTGTTGCGCGACGTTCAGGCACCGGGGTGGATGACGCCGATGCTGAAACTGTTCTTCGTGTTCTCGTATGTTGCACTCGCCGCATTTGTCGGGGCCTTTGCCGATTCGTTTCCAAAGGCCCGCGTCATGTTCATCACCAACCTGATCAAGATTGGCGGATGCATGATGATGTTTCTGGGCGCGCACCCGCTGTTGTCATATGCGGTGGTCGGTTTCGGCGCTGCTGCTTATTCGCCTGCCAAATACGGCATCGTGACCGAACTTCTGCCGCCCGAAAAACTGGTGGCAGCCAACGGCTGGATCGAGGGGCTGACGGTGAGTTCGATCATCCTTGGGTTTCTGATCGGCGGTGTGCTGATCGACAAGAACGTCTCGGCCTGGCTTCTGGCGCACGACTTCCCGATATTCGATACCGGAATCGACCTGCCCGCTGAAGCTGCAATCTCCGTCATCGTCTGGCTCTACGTTCTGGCCGCGGGCATCAATCTGCTGATCGCTGACACCGGCGCTCGTTATGCCAAGCAGCACACGCATCCTTGGAAACTTTTGGTCGGCTTCGTGCACTGCTGCACGGTGCTCTGGCGCGACAAGCTGGGGCAAATCTCGCTTGCGGTGACAACGCTCTTCTGGGGTGCGGGGGCGACGCTGCAATTTATTGTTTTGAAGTGGGCAGAAACCGTGCTCGGCATGGAGTTGGCGCGCGCCGCGATACTGCAAGCGGTGGTGGCTGTCGGGATCACGATCGGGGCCGTTTATGCAGCGGCTACTGTGTCGCTCAAGAAAGCGATGAACGTGCTGCCGGTGGGAGTTGCGATGGGAATGATCGTCGCAGGCGCGGCGTTTTACACACCGGAGATTGCGCCGGCGGGGTCGATCACCGTGGGCGCGCTGACCGCAAGTTATTTCCTGCTGATCGCTTGTGCAATCCTGGTGTCGATCGGCTTGCTTGCGGGATATTTTGTGGTACCGATGAACGCGCTGTTGCAGCACCGCGGCCACGTGTTGCTATCTGCCGGACACTCGATCGCGGTACAAAACTTCAATGAAAATCTGAGCATTCTGCTGATGCTCAGCCTGTACGCGGTGCTCATCTGGTTCGATCTGAAACTGCAAACCGTGATGCTGCTGTTCGGTTTATTCGTCGCCGCTTCGATGCTGCTGGTGCTGATGCGCCACCAATTCAATCAACGGCAATTCGATTCAGTGGCGCTGATCGGCGAAGCGACTCACTGAGCTTGTTGCGCCGTGCTCACATCAGCATCGATTTCGCGCGCCAGGCAAAGGTCGGCCCAGCTCTTGGCCTTATCGACCAGATTTCGCAGCAGATACGCGGGGTGATAGGTCACCACGACCGGAATCTGGCGACCGGCAACCGTGATGCGATGCCTTTTGCCGCGCAAACCGGCAATGCTGGCATCGGTGTCGAGCAAAGACTGCGCGGCAAATCGGCCCATGACGATAATTAACGCGGGGCTGACGAGCTCGATCTGACGCCGCAGAAACGGCTCACACAGCGCGACCTCCCCGGGTTGCGGATTTCGGTTGCCCGGCGGCCGGCACTTCAAAACATTGGTGATGTACACCGAGCGTTGCGTCTGTCCGACGCGCGTCAGCTCAATGCTCGCCAGCATGCTGTCGAGCAGGCGCCCCGCCTGTCCTACGAACGGTTCGCCGCGCTCGTCTTCTTCAGACCCCGGCGCTTCACCGATCAACATCCATCGGGCATTGACGTTGCCGACGCCAAACACCGTCTGCTTGCGCGTTTCGCACAATCGGCAGGCGCGGCAGTTGGCGACTTCCTCGCGCAGCTCATCCCACACAAGGCGCGAGATCAAGCGAGCTCGCACGGTCGTGGCGGGTGGTGAATCAACCACGGTCAATGGTGCAGTGGCCACGGTCATTTGAGCGGCGCGCAGTCGATACATCGGGCCCAGGCCCATCGCCTTCCACAACTGCGCTCGCCGCGGATCAAGCGTCATAGCGAGATGCGCAACACAAGCGCGTCTTCACGCCCGGATTGCGCCGGGTAGTAGCCGCGCCGCGTGCCGATGCGATCGAACCCGTAGCGCCGATACATACGCACGGCGGACGCGTTACTCGGCCTGACTTCAAGCAGCATCGAGTGAGCGCCGTGGCCGCGCGCAACTTCGGCCATCCATTCAAGAGTGCGCCAGCCGAGCCCGTGGCGCTGGTGAGAGCGCGCGACACTGAGGTTGAGCAGATGCGCTTCGTCGAGCATCACCGTCATTACCGAGTAGGCGGTCAAAACAGCAGCGGCATCGCGCAACACCCACACGCTGTAGCCGGCGCGCACCGAATCCAGAAAATTGCCGCGCGTCCACGGAAACGGATAAATGTCGCTTTCGATCGCGACCACCTCGCGCAGATCGGCTTCGCTCATCGGCGCGTACCGATCGACGGCTGGTTTCGGCAATGCGCTCACGCAATTACCCGCTTGCGCTCTTCGATCGTCAATGCAACGTGATCACGTACATAAATCGGCGCCGCCTGAGCCGGTGCCACGCTGAGTCCGCGTTGAGCATCGAGCCGCGCGAGCCGCGCGACATTGGCTGCCGTCGGTGTCGCCCCCGGCAACATCTTCCATGACCTGTGTTGCGGCCATAGGGTGGAGAAGCTCACGAGCGCATTGCCCGCGACGAGAGCGACATTGGCTTCGTCCGCGAGCTCCACCAAAAAGCTCGGCCGCTCGAGCGCAGGCGCTCTGACCTCGCTGACTTCAGCATCCCGTCGATAGATTGCGCAATACGCTTCGTTCATGCGGGCGTCGATCGCAGTCAGCACGGTCGGGCCATCGCCCAATGTCGCGAATGCCTGCTCCGCCAGCGCGCGCAGGTTGCCAACCGGCACTACCTGCCTGCCTTTGCCGTAGGCGAGCCCCTGCGCAATTCCGCACGCGATGCGCAACCCTGTAAACGACCCAGGGCCGGCGCCGAACGCAAATACGTCGACATCGCTTAACCGCAATGTCGCGCGTGCCAGCACGGCGTCGATCATCGGCAGCGCCCTGTCGGAGTGTTTGTTGCCGACGGTTTCGATCAGCTCGCTCAGGCGATTGCCAGACAGCACCGCCACCGAGCACACCTCGGTAGCGGTATCGATTGCGAGAACGATGGGAACACTGCTCGACATTGCGCCGGCAGTTTAGCGAAGCGTTTGCGCCGCAGTTCCTATCAGGTAAGAAACGCCAGCGGTTCAAACCGCCTTTGCAGTACGCGCTCTGACGGCAGCTGCCACCACTTTTCCAGCACCGAGGCGTAGACGCGACGAAAGTCCGTGCCATGTCGCAGATTGCCGGCATCGTCGAGTGCGCGTAACGATGGCGCGTCGCCGTACACACCGCCGCGCACGTGGGGCCCGAATGCGAACATCGCACCCGCGGTTCCGTGGTCGGTGCCGCCACTTTGATTCTCTCGCGGCCTGCGTCCAAATTCAGAGTACGTCAGAATCAATGTGCGGTCCCACACGCCGTGCTCGCTTAGCGCCGCGCGCAGCGCAACCACTGATTCCGCAACCAGGCGCAACAGGTTCGCATGAATGCCGGTCTGATTCTGATGCGTGTCGAACCCCGGTAACGTGAGTCGTAGCGCCGGCACCTTGCCGGTCGCTGCAATGCCTGCCGCGTGCTGGACCGCGATCCCGAATGCGCCGCGCGGAAATTCCGTTTTGAAGACTGCATCGGGACGTACGTCGGCGCCGGCGCGCACGATGTCGCTCTCCACGCGCAACACGTGCGCCAGTGCTCCGCGTGCGGGCACGCCGTCGGCCGACGCCAGCCTTGATTGCCGCGCGAAACGCGCTGGATCATTTAGCGCGACAGCACGGGCGCCACCCGCGAACGGGCCAAGGTCTGCGGCGCCGAGTACGACACCGTCTGCGCTCATCGCTGAAAAATTGGCGTTCTTGTCGACCGTGCGCGTCAGCCAACCGGTCTGCAAAAACTGTTGACTGTCCGATGCCGTGTCCCAGATCTCAATCGAACGAAAATGCGACAGGTTCGGAGTCGGGTACCCAATGCCCTGCAAGATTGCCATTTGCCGGTCGCGCCAAAGCGACTCGAGCGGCGCCAGCGACGAATGCAGCGCGGGAGCGCCGTCGAAACGCACCACCGCATCGGGTTTCAGCGCAAGTCGCGGGCGCAAGTCGAAATAAGCGCCATCATCAACCGGCACCACCGTATTCAAGCTGTCATTGCCGCCACGCAGCTCGAGCAGTATCAGCAGGCGAGGAGACGTTGGCGACGCCCAGACAGGAAGCGTCAGGCAAGCCAACGACGCCGCGGACGCGCCGAGGAATGTTCGCCGGTTGAACATGCCCGCCGCCGCAACCCTCAACGAGTCACTCATTTGAGTTGGTAAGCCGGATCGAGCAGGATCGCACGCAGCGCATCGAAGCCAAGCGATCCTTCACGCGCGGGCGATGTCGCCGGCACCGCCAATATCGATTGTTCGAGCTTTGCGCGCGCCGCCGGCGCTGCGATTCTTTCAGGCGCCATGCCAGCGTGCTGCAGCCACGCCTGCGAATCGATCCGCACCGAAGCCGTTTGCTCGAGCATCTGCAATCGGCGGCGCGGCAGTTCGTCCGCTTTCATCGAGGCGGCCATCGATTCATCGATTGCCATTTCGGCTGCTGTCTTGCCCGTGAGCCCGCGCTCGAGAAACTGTTTGCGCGCGAGCAGCGTGTGGGTGTTGATCCAAGCGTCGCCGCCTGGCCATCCGCGCACGTTGGGCGGCGAGAAAAGGTTTTGCCCCATGCCTGCGAGCGCCACCGCCGCCGCGACCGGTTGCGTCAGCTCACCGCTAGATTGCCGCACCAGGCCCACCACCAGGTCGACCGGCGACTTAACGAGAGCATTGTTTTCATCGCGCTGCACGACCTCGGGCTGCAGCAGCAGTGCGCGCACCGTCGATGCGATGTCCCATCCGCTGGCCCGAAATTGCGCGGCAATGTGCTTTACGCGGACAGTGTCGGGGACCGGCGATACAAATTCTCGCCAAAGCTTGCGCACGATGAAGTCCGATACCGCCGGCTGCGCAAGAATTATGTCGAGCACCGCGTCGCCATCCAGGTTGCCGCTTTTACCGAACACTGTTTTCTCACCGCCATCATGCAGCAGGCGGCGAAACGTGTAGTCGCCGGTATCGAGGTCGATACTCCAGCCGGTAAACGCGCGCGCGGCCTGCTTTATGTCGTGTTCGCCGTATTGGCCTTCGCCCAGCGTGAAAAGCTCCATCACTTCGCGCGCAAAATTTTCATTTGGTGAGCCGCGCCGATTGGTGGCCGAATCAAGGTAGATCAACATCGCGGGATCTTTAGCTACCGCGTGCAGCAGTTCGTCAAAGCGCCCGAGCGCGTGTCGGCGCAGCAACACGTTCTGCCGATACATCAGCTGCGTGTAGCGCACCTTGGGCTGCGCCGATACAAAGTGGTTGTGCCAGAAGAGCGTCATCCGCTCGGTCAACGGCGACGGAGTCGTCACCATCTCGCGCAGCCACCAGCCGCGCAGATCGAGTCCCATTGTGACCTGCCTTTGAAGTTCGACGCGGCGCATTTCATCGCTCATTGCACGCAGCTCTCGCGGTGCAACGAAGCGTTCGTCGATCCACGCTGGAGCGGAGGTCGCTGCCACTGCACGGACTCCGGTCAGCAGACGATCGACCGCGGCGGTGTGCGTCAGCGGCGCATAGACCGCAACCTCAGCACCGCTCGGCGCGAAGCCGGCGCGCGTTAGCAGCAGCCGCGCGCCCTGCACGCCCAGTTGCGCCTCAGCGGCGACGGCGCTGACCGCTCCCATCAAGGCCAGCAAAGCGATCACGCCGCTGACCCACCGCTTCATTTGTTGGCGCCCTTGTTGAGGTTGCCTCGCCTGTAGATATCGCGCTGCGCCTGCTCGATCTGCTCGCGCAGGCGCTGCCGCTCTTCGGGCGACAGTTGACGTCGCGGCGGCAGGTTCTGATCGTAGGTCGGAGCACGCTGTAGTTGGCGATCGTCCTGCCGCTCTTGCTTGCGCTCCATGAAGCGCTGGCGCATCGTTTGCCGCTCCTGGTCCGTCATCTGTCCGCGCATTTCACGGCGTTGCTCAGGCGGCGTCTGCTGCCACATCTCACGCCGTTGCTCCTGCGGCGTTTGCTGCCACATCTCACGCCGTTGATCGGGCGAGCGCGCATCGCGCCAACGCTCGCGTTGCTCGGGCGTCATCCGTTCCAGCATCTCGCGGCGCTGCTCCGGTGTGAAGCGCTGACCCTGTGGCTGGGCATCGGCCGGTGGTGCGGCCAATGCGGATGCCCCCAGCAAAGCAGCCAGACTCATGCCTCGAATAACGGGCATAAGGTTGCGGCGAGAATGCTTAGGATTCATGGTGTGCATGATATTTCTTCGGACCATTCCACGTGTCGTTTATCCCCACCATTCATTCGACGCGCGCGTAAATTCTGTAACACTTTGTGCGGGTACACGTCGCGGCACCGCCGGTTCCATAGCATCGACCTTCCGAATCCAAGACCAAGCAGTTAAGCCAGATGACTCGCCATAAGCCCCAAAAAATTCTTGTTGTCGACGACGATCCGCGGCTGCGTGACCTGCTGCGGCGCTACCTCGGTGAGAACGGCTACGCGGTGTTCGTCGCTGACAGCGCGCCCGCGATGAACCGGTTATGGCAGCGCGAGCGCTATGACTTGCTGATCCTGGACTTGATGATGCCCGGCGAGGACGGCCTGTCGATCATGCGACGTTTGCGCGGTGCCAACGACACGACGCCGGTGATCATGCTGACCGCAAGAGGGGAAGACGTTGACCGAATCGTAGGACTCGAAATGGGTGCCGACGATTATCTGGCCAAGCCGTTCAACCCGCGCGAGCTGCTCGCACGCATCAACGCGGTGCTGCGCCGGCGCGGTCCGGACGACGCCCCCGGAGCGCCGGCGAGCGACGGCAAACCGGTCATGTTCGGCGGATTCACTCTTGATTTAGCCACGCGTAGTTTGACCAAGGACGGCGCGCCCGTAAGCTTGACGACGGGTGAGTTTGCGGTGCTGAAGACCTTTGCGCGCTATCCACGCGTGCCGCTGTCACGCGAGAAGCTGATGGAAATGGCGCGCGGCCGCGAGTACGAGGCATTCGATCGTAGCCTCGATGTGCAGATTTCCCGTCTGCGCAAGTTGGTCGAACCCGATCCGACCAAGCCCCGGTACATCCAGACCGTGTGGGGACTCGGTTACGTCTTCATTCCGGACCCTGAAGGCGACTGACTTGCGATCGCCTTCGCTGTTCTGGCGAACCCTCTGGCTGGTATTGCTGCTGATAGTTGCGAGCCTGGCGGCGTGGCTGCAGAGTTATCGGGTGCTGGAACGCGGGCCGCGCGCGCAAACGATTGCGCAGCAGGTTGTCTCGGTCGTGAACATCACGCGCGCGGCGCTGCTTTATGCCGATCCATTGGTGCGCAGCGACTTGCTGGCGGAACTCGCGGCCAACGAAGGCGTGCGTATCTACCCGCTCGAGCCCGACGACAAAGTGATCGCACTGCCCGAGGGGCCGCTGTTACAGCTGATGGAGCAGGCGGTCGTTGCAAAACTCGGCGCCGGCACACGGTTGGCATCCGACGTCAACGGCATTGTCGGATTGTGGATCAGCCTGTCGATCGCCGACGACGATTACTGGGTCTTTATCAGCCGCGACCCGATCGCCCGAACCTACGGCACGCAATGGATTGGATGGGCCGCCGTCGCATTGCTGTTGTCCGTGATCGGCGCGGTGCTCATCACGCGCCTGATTAATCGGCCACTCGCGCAACTGTCGCACGCGAGCGCCGAGTTGGGCAGCGGCCGTAACCCCGCGCCGTTACCCGAGACAGGCCCGGTCGAAATTCGCACCGTCAACGAAAGTTTTAACCGGATGGTCGCTGATCTGGGGAAGCTCGAAGCCGATCGCAGCGTGCTGCTGGCGGGTATTTCGCACGACCTGCGCACTCCGCTGTCGCGCTTGCGTCTGGAACTCGAGCTGGCCCACCTGCCGGAGAGCGCGCACGACGCGATGGTTGCGGACATCGAACAAATGGATGCGATCGTGCGGCAATTTCTGGACTACGCACGCAAAGCGCCGCAGACGCCGGCCCACGATGTCGATCTGAGCGCTGCGGTGGCGGCTGCAATTCAGCGCGCACGCATCGATGCCGAGCCCGAGAGTGCGCTCGAAGTAAATCTTGCGCCCAGTGTCGTCGTGCGCGGCTATCCGATCGAACTCGATCGCGCGCTGGACAATCTGCTGACCAACGCAGTGCGCTACGGACGCCACTCGGAAAATGGAAAATTACACGTGACGGTTTCTCTAACCGCCGATCCTGAGCGTGCGATCGTATCGATTGTCGATTGTGGTGCCGGCGTGCTCGCCGACCAGGTTGATCGGCTGTTGCGTCCGTTCGAACGCGGAGAAACGGCTCGCTCGGGCAGCACCGGCGCGGGCCTCGGATTGCCGATCGTAGAACGTATCGCACGCATGCACGGCGGAAGCCTGCGGCTGTCGGCCAATTCGCCGCACGGACTGAGGGTCGAACTGCAGCTTGCGCGTTAACGCATACCCCACTCTGACGCGCCGGTGTCTTTAGTGATCGACCCGAGCATTTCTACCTGGGCTTTCGCGTCACGTCGCCCCGCAGCAGCACGATGCCGGAACTACGTCGCTTCTCAGCGACCTCACCACTTCGGGTCGATATGCAATAGGGCCGAAGTTTTATCGCCCAAAGAAAAAATACGCGCTGACCGCACTCACGGCTACTGCTACCACCATTATCGCGAGCCGCAGTTTGCGTGAAAGGTCGGCGGATTTCGGGCGGTCATAGACACCCACCGACTTTCGGTTATCACTCATATATTTCGTTAGGATTTAGCAAACAGGCGAGGCATATCGCCTCGCCTTCTGCAACCTGCTATCGACCGTCGCGATCCGAGTCACCCGGAATGACGCGCTCGACCGCATCCGACGTGCGCTCCCAGCCGCGACGCACGGCAGACTTAAACTGCTCCCAGCCGTCGTTCGGATTTCGCGATTCCCAATCGCGACGTGCCTGCGGTTCTATCTCTGACCAATTGCGGCCGCGATAGCGCTCGTCGCCGCTTAGATCGCCGCCATAGCGGTAGGCCGGCTCGTAGTCCTCGTACGTTCCGCCGGAAGCGCTCAGATTGTCTCGATGGTGCGTACGGAAATCGTCGTCATCGTTGGACCATGTTGACGAGGTCGAGGCGATCGACATTCCTGAAGTGGTGGTGCCGGCGCCCATTTGTGAGCGTAATGCGAGATTCTGATCGGATGCTGCACCCAACGAGCCAGCACGGTCGCGCTCGACTTGATCGGTCCGATAGCTGGCGGCAGATGAATCCTGTTG
>JACCZX010000403.1 GCA_013695705.1 Burkholderiaceae bacterium
CGCTGATTCAGCGTGGCACCCGCGCGGTGGAAGTTGGCGACCGCGCGTCGAATCCGAGTGATTCCCTCGATCTGACAACGCCAGCCGAACGCGAGACCGATGTCAATCAGGTGCTGCGGCAACCCACTCAACCCGGGCGCTCAACCAACTAACCGGGTTTTTTAGCGAAATCGAATCAAATGCAGGCGGCCGAACGCGCCGCCTGGCTACGCCTGATCGCGACCCCAGGTTTAGGGCCGCGCACCGCGCGGCACTTGCTGGCCACGTACGGCCTGCCTCAGGCAATCTTCGAAGCTGCAGTATCGGCGCTGATGCGCGCGGTACCCGAACCGCTAGCTCGACTGCTGGCGCAGCCGCCCAGTGCCGAAGCACAATCGTCGATCGACGCCACCGAACACTGGCTCGCCACCGCTTCCGATCACGCGCTGATCACGCTGGCGGATGCCGCCTACCCACAAGCGTTGTTGACCACCGCCGATCCGCCGCCGGTGCTATTCGCTGTGGGTCGCGCCGAATTGCTCAACCGCTCATCGATCGCGATCGTTGGCAGTCGTAACGCGACGCGCCAGGGCAGCGAGAACGCGCATGCCTTTGCACGCGCGCTGGCGCAGTCGGGCGTTACGGTCGTCAGCGGGCTCGCGCTTGGAATCGATGCGGCTGCGCATCGCGGCGCGCTCGCTGACAACGCTGACGCATCAACCATCGCCATCGTGGGCACCGGCGTTGATGTTATTTATCCGGCCAGCAATCGCACGCTCACCATGGACGTACGCAAGCGTGGCGTTGTGATCTCCGAGTACGCACTGCGCACTCCGGCGATCGCACACAATTTTCCACGCAGGAATCGAGTGATCGCAGGCATCACGCGAGGCACGTTGGTGGTCGAGGCTGCACTGCGCTCAGGTTCGCTGATTACCGCGCGGCTGGCTGCCGAAGCGGGGCGCGATGTATTCGCGATTCCGGGTTCGATCCACTCGCCGTTGTCCAAAGGATGTCACCGCTTGATACGAGACGGAGCCAAGCTGGTCGAGTCGGCGCAGGACGTCCTAGAGGAGTTCGGAATACTCCGCCGCGCCGCCGCTGAATCTGCACCGTCCGAGCCCGCAGCGCACGCCGATGTGCTGGAGTTGCTTGGCCACGATCCGGTCGACCTCGAGCGCCTGGTCGAGCGCAGCGGACGGCAGCCCGGCGAACTGGTGGGCGCCTTGCTGGAACTCGAACTGGCACAACATGTTGAGCGTCTACCGGGTAACCGATACCAAAGGTTGCGTTAATCCGACGATGTCTCTTTACACTCCGCCGTCACCCGCATAAATTCCGCCCACGTGTTCGACGTTCTCGTCTACCTCTACGAAAACTATGGTGCGCTGCATGCGTGCCCGGACGCCGACTCGCTGTCCAAACGGCTAACCGACGCCGGATTCGAAGACGAAGAAATTTCCGAGGCGCTGGCCTGGTTGTCGGGATTACAACTGGTCACCTCCGAATCGGTTGCAGTTGGCCCCGAAAGCGAACGCGCGTTTCGCGTGTACGCCGAAATCGAATTCGAACGCCTCGGCAGCGAAGCGATCGGTTTTCTGAGCTTCCTCGAGCAGGCCGCGCAGCTGACGCCGACCCAGCGCGAAATCGTCATCGAGCGCGCACTCGCCACCGACGAGGCACCCATATCCCTCGAAATGTTGAAGGTGATCGTATTAATGGTGCTGTGGAGCCAGCAGGCCGATATCGACGTGCTGCTGCTGGAAGAACTTCTTGGCGCCGGCGACCACAAGAATTTGCACTAATACTGCGCTCCCTTCGGAGCGGCCGCGCGTACGCGCGGAGAGCAAGGGCTGGCAAAAGCATTGGCGTGGCCCCCTTTGCATTGCGTTTTTCATTTAGTTGTTATCCTAAAAAAGGGAACAAGCTAAGGGGCCGCTCATTTGGCTCCTCCTTCCGTCCATGTCCAAGACACTGATCATTGCCGAGAAACCCTCCGTGGCCGCGGATATCGCGCGCTCGCTGGGCGAGTTCGTCAAGCATCAGGACTATTTCGAAAACGACGCATATGTGCTGTCGTCCGCCGTCGGCCATTTGTTGGAGTTGCGCGCGCCTGAGCAGTACGACGTCAAGCGTGGCAAATGGACGTTTACGCACCTGCCGGTGATCCCTCCGCACTTCGATCTGGCGCCGATTGCCAAGAGCGAGGCGCGGCTTAAGGTATTGCTGCGACTGCTCAAGCGCAAAGACGTTGGCCAATTGATCAACGCATGCGATGCCGGGCGCGAGGGTGAGCTCATTTTTCGCTACATCGTGCAGGCTGCCAAGGCGCGCCAGCCGGTGCGCCGACTGTGGCTGCAGTCGATGACGCCGGCCTCGATCCGTGAGGCGTTCGAGCAGCTCCGCAGCGACGACGAAATGATGCCGCTGGCCGACGCCGCGCGCAGTCGCTCCGAGGCCGACTGGCTGGTCGGCATCAATGGCACCCGCGCGATGACCGCGTTCAACAGCAAAGAGGGCGGTTTTTATCTGACCACCGTCGGGCGTGTGCAAACGCCAACGCTGGCGATCGTGGTCGAGCGCGAGGACAAGATTCGCAAGTTTGTGGCGCGTGATTATTGGGAAGTGCGAGCGTCGTTCGATGCCAAAGCCGGCGCCTATGAGGGGCGCTGGTTCGATCCGGCATTTAAAAAAGCCGATGACGTCGACGCGCGGGCTGAGAGGCTGTGGGAC
>JACCZX010000441.1 GCA_013695705.1 Burkholderiaceae bacterium
GCGTCAGTGATCCGCTGAGCAGTCGATCGACTGGCAACCGGCCTGCGCGAAAGAGATCGACGTAGCGCGGAATATCGCGCAGCGGAACACAGGTACCGACGTAGCTCCCTTTAATGGTGCGCTCTTCTGCGACCAGATTGACGACCGGCATGGCCCACGTCGCATCGGGTGGCGGCAGACCCGCGGTGACGGTGGTGCCACCGCGGCACGTAATTCGGTATGCGATTTCAAACGCGCGCGTTGAACCCGCCATTTCAATCGCAGTGTCGACGCCGCCGGTGCTCGCTTCGCGAATCGCCTCGATCATGCCAGTGCTGCCCGCATTGAACGTGTGGGTAGCACCGAGCGATTGCGCCAGCGCGAGCTTTTCATCGGCCAGATCAATGGCAATGACTTGACGCGCGCCGGCGGCCACTGCACCCAGCACCGATGCGAGGCCCACGCCGCCGAGGCCCACCACCGCAACCGTCGAACCTGCGCGTACCCGCGCCGTATTGATGACAGCGCCTACGCCCGTCAGCACCGCACAGCCAAACAGCGCTGCGTGCTCGAACGGTAGCTCGCGATCGACCTTGATGACAGAGCGGCGAGAAACCACTGCATGGCTTGCGAATGCAGAACATCCTAGGTGATGGTTGATCGTTTGGCCTGCGCGCGTCAGCCGCCGCGCACCGCTGAGGAGCGTTCCGGCGCCGTTGGCTGCGGCGCCCGGTTCGCACAGTGCTGGTCGCCCTTCGGCGCATGGGTGGCAGTGCCCGCAGCTCGGCACGAACACCAGCACGACGTGATCGCCGAGGACCAGATCGGTCACGCCTGCGCCAAGTTCCTCGACAATGCCCGCGGCTTCGTGTCCGAGCGCCATCGGCATCGGGCGCGGCCGATCGCGGTTGATCACCGATAGATCCGAGTGGCAAAGACCCGCTGCTTTGATGCGCACCAGAATTTCGCCGGCGCCGGGTGGCGCGAGGTCGAGCTCCTGGATTTTTAGCGGGAGAGATGCGGCGTATGGGCGCGCGGCTCCCATCGTATCAAGCACCGCGGCGCGAATTTTCATCGACGCGTCACGCGTTCGACAGGCGACGCACGATCGACTGCGTCATATCTCGGGTTGTTGCCTTGCCGCCAAGGTCGCCGGTGCGTATGCCGTCGTCGCGCAGCGTTGCATCGATTGCCGCGCGTAACTTGACAGCCGCGTCGCTGCGTCCAACGTGATCCAGCATCAGGCCGGTTGCCAGCAACAGCGCCAGCGGGTTCGCAACGCCCTTGCCGGCAATATCGGGCGCCGAGCCATGCACTGCCTCAAAAATTGCAGCGTCGACACCGATGTTGGCGCCGGGCGCCATGCCGAGGCCACCGACCAGCCCGGCAATCTCATCGGACAAAATGTCGCCGAACAAATTGGTCGTGACGATCACGTCGAACTGCCACGGCTTCAATACGAGCTGCATCGCACAGGCGTCGACGATGCGATCGTCGACCGCCACCCTACCTTCGTATTTTTTTGCGACTTGGTAAGCAGTCTCGAGAAAAATTCCGGTCAGCGCTTTCAGCACGTTGGCCTTGTGCACGATTGTGACTTTCTTGCGGCCGTTTTTCAGCGCATAGTCGAATGCAAACTCGGCAATGCGGCGCGAGCCGGCGCGCGTATTGACTCCCGAGGAAATCGCGACCGCATGGGGATCACCGTCGATCGGGATGTAGTGTTCGAAGGCTACGTACAGGCCCTCGAGGTTTTCGCGCACCAGAACGATGTCGATGTCTTCGTAGCGGCCGCCGCTGATCAGCGTGCGCGCCGGCCGCAAGTTTGCGTACAGCTTGAATTCCTCGCGCAGCCGCACGTTGACCGAACGAAAGCCGCTACCCACCGGCGTTGCCAACGGCCCTTTCAGTGCAAGTCGCGTGCGGCGAATGCTGTCGAGCAGCGCTGCAGGCAGCGGGTCGCCGGACTTTTCGATCGCGGCCATACCGCCCTGCTGAATGTCCCATGTAAACGGTTTGCCGAGCGCGTCGAGAATCTCCACCACTGCCGCAGTGATTTCGGGCCCAATGCCGTCGCCGGGGACCAATGTTGCAGGGATCGATTGCAGGGTCAAGACGAGACAGCTCGCATAATCTTCAAGAAGGTAGTACAGCAACTCGACATCGTAGTGGAGTCATTGTGCGCAGATCAGCCTGGTGCAAGATGGAATTTCCATGCTACATTTTTGAAAAATAGAATAAACATACTAAGACGACAGTCAGCGTGGCCGATGCACGTGCCACGCAGGACCAGGTCGCAGGCAGCTCAAACCGCAAAAGGAGACAACATGAAACGTCGCGATTTCGTCAAGGTGTGCGCGTCCTCTGCCGTCGTAAGTGCAGCAGGCAGAGTGTCGGCACAGGACAAAGTGGTGTGGAAAGCTTCGGACGTTCATCCGCTCGGTTATCCGACGGTAGAAGCGATTCAGCGCATGGGCAAGAAGTTGGAGAAGGAAACCAACGGCCGCATCTCGATCCAGATGTACCCGCTGATGCAATTGGGCGGCGAAAAAGAGATGATCGAACAGGCACAGGTCGGGGCCTTGCAGATCGCGCGCATCTCAGTCGGCGCGATGGGCCCGGTGGTGGATGAGCTCAATGTGTTCAATCTGCCCTTCATCTTCCGCGACGAGGCGCATATGCGGAAGGTGATCGACGGTCCGATCGGTCAGGGACTGCTGGAGAAGATCACGGCCAATC
>JACCZX010000275.1 GCA_013695705.1 Burkholderiaceae bacterium
ATTTTTGATTATTACATTCCGCTTTTTTCTCGAAGCGTTATCAACCTTGGTGCTTCCGGTGGCGGATTAAGTGGTGAATCAAGTGTAACTTTCGACAATGAATTATTTCGTATTGGTGGCCTTAAAACTTTACGTGGTTTTGATGAAGAATCTATTACGGCTTCGTCATACGTGATTGGTAAACTGGAATTCCGCTATTTGCTTGAGCAGAATTCAAACCTTTTTCTTTTTTATAATTTAGCCTGGTATGAACGCTATACCCAATCAGGTTATATCAAGGATCAGCCTTCTGGTTTTGGAGCAGGAATAAATTTTGAAACCAAACTTGGAATTTTTTCATTCAGTTATGCTTTGGGTAAGGAGTTTGACAACCCGGTGCGTATCAAAGCTGCTAAAATACATTTTGGGTTGGTTAATTATTTCTGATGTCAACAGGAATCACTAATTTTGGAAACTAAGAGAAGTTTAAGAGCATGGATACCATTCAGTTATTGCTGATTTTAATTACAGGACTTTTTGCAGGAGGCGTTGCCGGATGGTTTTTTGCAAAATCAAAATTTGACCACAGTATGCCTTTCTCTTTGGAAGAATATAATGTTTTGAAGAACGATAAAACTGTTGCAGAACAACGTTTGCTCGATGTGCGATCGGAATTAGATGAAAAGAAAAAAGCGCTTGATACCCGGCATGATCAATTGACTGCATTAAGCAATGAACTCACGAGAGAAGTTGTAAATAACAGTGGATTGCAAGAGAAGCTGGAAAAACAAAAATCAGAACTTGAAGATTTACACAAAAAAATCAAAGAACAGTTTGAAAATATAGCTAACAAAATATTATTTGATAATTCAAGAATGATTCAGCAGCAACATTCTGATAAACTCACAGACATACTCAATCCTTTAAAAGAAAAAATTGAAAAATTTGAAAATACAGTCAATGTAACTCACAAGGAAAGTATTCGTGAAAATCAGTCTTTGAAAGAACAACTCCGATTGCTTCAGGATCTTAATAAAAGTATTGGGGAAGAAGCAAAAAATCTTACTACAGCTTTAAAAGGACAGGTTAAAACACAGGGTAACTGGGGGGAAATGATTCTGGAAACCATACTCCAGCGATCAGGTCTTGTGAAAGACCGTGAGTATTTTGTTCAGTACAGTCTCGTTTCAGAAGAAGGAAAACGGCTTCAGCCGGATGTGCTTATTCGTTTGCCCGATAATAAAACAATAATTGTTGATTCTAAAGTTTCATTACTTGCTTACGAAAGATACAGCAGTGCAACAACAGATGTTGAACGTGAGCTGGCGTTGAAAGAACATATTGTTTCGTTAAGAAGACATATAAAAGGATTGGGTGAAAAAAAATATCAGCAGCTTTATGAAATAAAAACTCTGGATTTTGTTTTATTATTTATCCCCATTGAACCGGCGTTCAGTACAGCTGTTATGCACGACAGTGAACTTTTTAATGATGCATTTGATAGCAACATTGTTATTGTTAGTACCTCTACATTATTGGCAACATTGCGTACAATTGCAAGCATCTGGAAACTGGAATATCAGAATGCCAATGCACTTGAAATCGCAAGGCAGGGTGGAGCGTTGTATGATAAGTTTGCTGGATTTGTAACAGACATGGATAAAATAGGGGAACACATTGACAGGTCGCATCGTGTTTGGGAAGATGCTAAAAAGAAATTGTCTACAGGTAGTGGTAACCTTGTAAGGTCAGTGGAAAAATTGAAAAAATTGGGTGCAAATGCTTCAAGGAGCATGCCTGCAATTCTTTTAAATGATGCCAGTGAGGAAGATGATGCAATTAACCCTGCCGGTGATACAGAAAAATTATGACCAGGATCATTGTAATATTTTTGCTGGTGCTGTTTGCAGGATGTGAAGGAACTCAAAAAATCAGCAACCGGAATTTAGCATATCTCTATACGCCGGCATTGAATTTTATGTATCCTGATTACCGGGTGTGTAGTATTAATCCCGATACATCACGTGTATTTTTTAGTATCAGTAGCGAAGAGTTGCTTTTTATGAAGTCAGGGGACAGTAACTCTTTTTATGCATCTATTGCAGTTAACTTCAGGGTACTATTTAATTATGAGTCTAAAATTCCGATTGATTCCGGAACATTATATTTTGATATTCCACAGGATTCATTACCTGACAATTTGTTTTCTGCAACTATTGATGTTTATGCTCCCGACAGTTCTGATTATTTAATACAGCTTGAAATGACTGATATCAACAGGCAACAGGCTGTAGGTGCTTTTTATAAAATTGACCGCACAGGTTTGCAACCTTCAGAAAACTTTATGGTTTTGGATGCTGAAACCGGCAAACCCTTTCTTAAAAATTATACAAACACACAAGCAAGTATCAGGTTATTGAATACTAACAGCAATCGTGCTCAGATTTACATGCGTTTTTTCAATGCCGGATTTCCACTTTCCAAGCCACCATTTTCAAATGATGATAATAAAGCATTAAGCTATAAATCAGATCAGACATTTTTGATTGATCTTGATAAATCTGACATTATTTCATTGGATAAACC
>JACCZX010000007.1 GCA_013695705.1 Burkholderiaceae bacterium
TCCTTAGTGAGCCCGCCGACGCGATCGAGCGCCGCGCGCGCTTCGATGCGCGCGTCGGCCTCGCACTCCTGCCAGCGCCGCCGTTCCTCGTTACCGGAGTCGACCAGGCCGAGCACGCGGACCAGTGCAAAGCGAGCACTGTGTCAGCCACGACCAGTACGATGGGTGCCGTCACTTTGATGCGCCGCGCCGCGAGATTCACGATCGCGGTGATCGCAAGCACGACTGCTGCTGCGTACAGTATTGGTTCCATACTTGTCGCGCGCGGGTTAATCGTGCGCGTCGCATCCGGGGGTCGGCGAGGGCGCGGTGAGGGTGCGGCCGTGCACCGATTTCTAAATCCGGAGGTCGAATAAAAAAGGTTCCCCGCCTGTGCCGCCCGGCCAAATGTCCTGAACCATCGGTTCAGGGTGGTCGTTGTCCGCGCCGTTTAGGTTCAGCAAACGCGTGCCGATCGCACTACGGCGCGAGGCCAACAACCTTGCGCAAAGCGCATTGGTTCAAGGAACTATGAGGCCTTTGCGCGAACACCGCAGGGAATTTCTATGCGCTCCGAGTTCGAACGCTTGCACGCAGTTTAGCGCCTCGTGTTCGTCCAAGCACTTGGAATTAACCACCTTTTCGTCAGAACAATTTTTCCTGCGGTAACAGCGCTTCATCACACACCTGAAGCATGGCGCGAACACGGCGGCTGACTTCTCCCGCTTCGACCCCGTCGCCGACCTTGGCGGCGGCGAGCAATTCGTGCGCGAACTGAAGCGCTGCCATTACCGCGATGCGATCGGCGCCCATCACCTTGCCCGCCTCGCGAATGGTTTGCATTTTAGAATCGACCAACTGGGCGCTCTTTAAAAGAGCTTCCTTCTCGTCCGGCGTACACGCCAGCCTGTATTCACGCCCAAGTATCGAAACGCTCAGGTTTTCCATTGATTGGAGACACTGGAAACCTTGACCGGATCGGGCAGGCGCTGCATGAGGGCATCGAGCCGACGTGCTGCCTCATCGACGCGCGTGTTCATTGCTTCGAGTTCCGACGCAGACGCCACCAGTTGTGCGCGCAGTTGCTGGTTTTCGGCGCGCAGCGACTGCACCATCGTCGCCAACTCGTTTATCTTGGCGGCGAGATTGTCGAAGTCGTCGAGCATGCAACGATGGTAGCAGCCGATGGTCAGCGCGAGGCGGGCGGTACGCTGTCCGTGGCGGACGAAGGCTCGGTAACGAAGCCGATTTTGCTCAATCCCGCCTGTTGCGCCGACGACATCACAAAAGCGATGCGCTCATAGCGGGTCGCCTTGTCGGCGCGAAGGTGCACCTCGGGCACCGGCGACGTTTTGGCGGCTGCTGCGAAGCGTGAGCGCAATTGCTCATCAGTGAGCGTGTCGGTGTCGACGTAGACCTTGCCTTCCGCATCGATCGACAATTTGATCGTGCTCGCCGCTGCTTCTGCCGCCGGTGCCGGATCGTTCGGCAAATCGAGCTTGATCGCATATGAAAGAAGCGGAGCGGTGATGATGAAGATCACCAGTAGCACCAGCATTACGTCGACTAGCGGGGTGACGTTGATTTCCGACATGGGTTGCGCCGGGCCGCCGTGGCGCTCGAATCCACCGAACGCCATCAGGCCTGTGACGGCAAGCGTGAGCCGATCGTCAGCGTCGCGTGCAGATCGTGCGCGAAACCGTCGAGCTGGCCGAGCACGATGCGGTTGACGCGCGTGAATGCGTTGTACGCAAGCACCGCTGGAATGGCGACAACCAGCCCCAAGGCAGTCATGATCAACGCTTCGCCAACAGGTCCCGCCACTTTGTCGATTGCAATCTGCCCCGACCGTGCGATGTTGATCAGAGCGTGATAGATGCCCCATACGGTGCCGAACAGTCCCACGAATGGGGCGGTACTGCCGATTGACGCCAGCATCGTCAATCCGGACTCGAGCTTGCCGGCCGCTTCGTTGATTCGTTGACGCAGCGCACGTGTGATCAATTCCGAGCGGTCGATCTGTGCCGCCAGACTCCCGGCGGAAGCCGGATGCGTCGCCGCGCCCGCCGCGCCGGTCGCAAGCGGAACGAACACGTTTTCACGATCGTGAGGCTTCAGTTGAGCGACCGCAGAATCGACCGACGTTGCAGTCCAGAAATGTTCGAGCTGACGCGACGCGCGGCGCACTCTTAGCCACGCCCATGTTTTCCATATGATCAGAAACCAGCTGGCGAGCGACATAGCCAGTAGCAGGTACGCGGTCAGTTGAATTACCACGTCGGCCTGCGACCAGAAGTGAGAAAGTCCGAGCGCAGTCAATTCCATTGCTATTTGAGTCCAAGAACGTCGGACATGTCGTACAGCCCGGTGCGGCGGCCGGCTAAGAATCGCGCCGCCCGCATGCTGCCGGCGGCGTACGACATTCGATTCGATGCCTTGTGAGTGATCTCGATGCGCTCGCCGATGCCGGCGAACAGCACCGTATGGTCGCCGATCACGTCGCCACCGCGAATACTTGCAAATCCGATGGCGCCTGCTTTGCGTTCGCCGACGTCACCCTCGCGCGCGTACAGAGCAACTTCAGCGAGGTTCTGTCCGCGCGCTGCGGCGATCACTTCGCCCATTTTCAATGCGGTACCCGAAGGCGCATCGACTTTGTGCTTATGGTGCGTCTCGATGATCTCGACGTCGTAGCCGTCGTTCAGTATCCGAGCTGCCGTGTCGAGCAGCTTCAGCATGGCATTGACGCCGACTCCCATGTTTGGCGCGTACACAAGCGCAATTTTTTCTGCAGCGGCGCGGATCGCCTGCTTGCCGGTTTCATCGATTCCGGTCGTTCCGATCACCATGTTGGCGCCGGCAGCCTGGCACGCGCGCAGATGTTCGAGCGTGCCTTCGGGACGTGTGAAGTCGATCAGAACGTCGGCGCCATTAAGCCGGGAGAAATCTTCCGTGACCGTAACGCCGGTCGATCGACCGAGAAATTCGGCGCAGTCGTGTCCGGACGCCGGACTGTCATTTTGATCGAATGCCGCCACGATAGTTACATCGGATTGAGCAAGCGCTGCTTCGATCAACATGCGGCCCATGCGGCCGGACGCGCCCGCAATCGCGAGTTTCAATTGGCAGGCTCGCGCCCCGGCGCGGGCGTCTGAATTTCGGGCGCCTTTTCTTGCTGCCGCGGCGCTTGCCTCGGCTTCCTGCGAGCGTCGGGCCCGAGTATCAAGACGTCGGCCAACACTTCCTCAGGCATTGTGTCCGAGTTGAACGTGTCAAGCTTGTTGTCCTTGAAGAAAACGGTGAGCTTGCGGTTCTGCACCGCCCCTTTGCGCGGATTGAGGTAATACGCGTAATCCCAGCGATCCTTGTGAAACTCACTGACCAATAGCGGAGTTCCGAGCATGAAGCGCACTTGTTCGCGGGTCATGCCGGGCCGCAGCTGCTCGACCATTTCTTTGGTGATGATGTTGCCCTGATGAACGTCGGGCCGATACGGTCCAAGAAAGGTCGGCGCCCAGCCCGTCACCGATGACACTCCGGATGAAATGCCGGAGCCGACGCTCGACATGGTCTGGCACGCGGACAATGCCAAACCCGCTGTCAGCAGAAGTATTGAAGTGCGAAGCCTGGCCATAGCGATGATGAAGTTAGCTGGAAGATCGTATGATATCCGTACAAAAGAGCTGGCCAATGAGCCGGCAAATTAGCAGTCGCAGGAAACGAAGCACGGCTTACATTGCCAGCGTCATGTCGAATCGTCTCCCACCATCATCCAGCGAACTGAAAAGCATCGGGCTCAAGGCTACGTTGCCTCGCCTGCGCGTGCTCGAAATTTTTCAGCGCAGTTCCGAAGATCTTGGTGTGCGGCACATGAGTGCAGAAGATGTGTACAAGGCGTTGACCGCCGAGCACATCGACGTGGGTCTGCCGACTGTATATCGGGTGCTGGCGCAATTCGAACAGGCGGGCTTGCTGGCGCGCAATCACTTCGAGGGCGGCCGGGCGATGTTCGAGTTAAACGAGGGCACGCACCACGATCATCTGGTGTGCCTGAATTGCGGTCGCGTCGAAGAGTTTGTCGATGCCGAAATCGAGAGGCGACAGCATCAGGTGGCCGCAGCGCGCGGGTTTGCATTGCACGGTCACGCGCTCGCGCTGTACGGCGATTGCACCAAGCCTGATTGCGAATTCCGGCAGAAAGATTAGCCGTTCGCTAGCGGCTACGGCGACACGCGTTGGCGGGTCGACTTGTCGAACCAATGCGCTGCACCGGCCGTAAGGCCCAACTGCAGGATCAATCCGGGTGCCGGATTGTCGTGCGGGCCAGTACGCACAATCGTACTGTGACCGGCAACTTGTCCGTGTATCAAGTGCTCGGCACCGAGCATTTCAACCGTTTCGACCTCCATCGAGAGATGGCTGCCGCCGAGGCGAATGTGCTCCGGGCGAATGCCGAGGATTAGCTCGCGCCCGGCCAATGCAGCTACCGGTTCGGGCAGGGTCACGCTCGCGCCGTGCGCCTCGAACGCGCTGCCATCGACCGATACTTTGCCCTCAAACAAATTCATCGGCGGCGATCCGATAAAGCTGGCGACAAACGTTGTCGCGGGTCGCGAATACACATCGGCCGGTGTTCCGATCTGTTCGGCGCGCCCGGCGTTCATCACGATCATCCGTTGCGCCAGCGTCATCGCTTCGACCTGATCGTGCGTCACGTACAGACTGGTCGTCTTGAGCCGCCGATGCAGCTTCTGAATTTCGAGCCGCGTTTGCACGCGCAGCTTCGCGTCCAGGTTTGAAAGTGGCTCGTCGAACAGGAACACCGCGGGCTCGCGCACGATGGCGCGGCCCATCGCTACGCGCTGCCGCTGACCGCCGGAAAGCTGGCGGGGCTTGCGTTGCAGGAAGTCGCTGAGCTCCAGAATCGAAGCGGCGTTGTTGACTCTTTTTTCGATATCGCTCCTGGCCAGGCCGCGTATCTTCAACCCGTACGCCATGTTGTCGTACACGCTCATGTGCGGATACAGCGCGTAGTTCTGAAACACCATCGCGCAGTCGCGGTCCTTTGGTTCGAGGTCGTTGACAACACGCTCGCCGATGCGAATGGTCCCGGCACTGATCTCTTCGAGGCCAGCAACCATTCTCAGCAACGTCGACTTGCCGCATCCCGAGGGCCCGACCAACACCACGAATTCGCCATCATTGACGGTCACACTGATGCCGTGCACCACCTGCATCTCGCCGTAACTCTTGCGCACGTCGCTAAAGTCGATCGAAGCCATTATTTTTCTGTCTCTACCAAGCCCTTGACGAACCACCTTTGCATCACCAGCACGACGATAGCGGGCGGCAGCATGGCGAGAATCGCAGTGGCCATGATCAGATTCCAGTCATTGGCCGCGTCACCGCCGGCAATCATGCGCTTGATGCCCATTACCACCGGATACATGTCTTCCTGCGTCGTCACCAGCAGTGGCCACAGGTACTGATTCCACCCGTAGATGAACTGGATCACGAACAGCGCCGCGATACTGGTGCGCGACAGCGGCAGCAGTACGTCCCAGAAAAACCGCAACGGACCGGCGCCGTCGATGCGCGCGGCCTCGGCGAGCTCATCGGGCACTGTGAGAAAAAACTGGCGAAATAGAAATGTGGCAGTGGCCGATGCGATCAGCGGAATCGTCAGGCCGGCGTAGCTGTTCAACATGCCGAGGTTGGCAACCACTTCGTAGGTGGGGCCGATGCGCACCTCGACCGGCAGCATCAAGGTAACAAATATCGCCCAGAAAAAGAAATTGCGAAACGGAAATCGGAAGTAGACGATTGCAAACGCTGACAACAAAGAGATCGCAATTTTTCCAAGCGCGATCGTCAATGCGCTGACCAGACTGACGAACATCATGCGCCCAACCGGCGCGGCAGAACCGGCGCCGGCGTCGCTGCCGACCAACACCGCTGCGTAATTCTGCAGCATTTGATCGCCAGGAATCATCGGCATCGGGGCCTGCACGATCGCCTGCGCAGTGTGAGTCGAAGCGACCAGCGTGACGTAAACCGGGAACGCGACGATCAGCACGCCGATGATCAGCACCAGGTGTGTAAGGACCGTCAGGGCAGGGCGGCGTTCGACCATCAGTACTGAACTTTTTTCTCAACGTAACGAAACTGCACAACCGTTAACGCAATGACAATCACCATGAGTACTACCGACTGCGCGGCCGAGCTGCCGAGATCGAGCCCCTTGAAGCCGTCGTAGTAAACCTTGTACACAAGGATCGCAGTGTCTTTGCCCGGTCCGCCCTGGGTCGACGCGTCGATGATGGCGAAAGTCTCAAAAAACGCGTACACGATGTTGATCACCAGCAGAAAAAACGTTACCGGTGAGAGCAGCGGAAACACAATCGTCCAGAAGCGCCGCCACGGACCGGCGCCGTCGATGGCGGCGGCTTCGATCAACGATTTCGGTATTCCCTGCAGGCCAGCTAGGAAAAAGAGGAAGTTGTAGCTGATCTGTTTCCACACGGCGGCCATCACGATCAGTCCCATCGCCTGATCGCCGTTTAAAAGGTGATTCCATTCGTAGCCGATCGAACGCAGCAGGTACGGAATGATTCCGATCGACGGTGCGAACATGAATAGCCACAGCACGCCGGCGACGGCGGGTGCCACTGCGTAGGGCCACACCAAAAGCGTCTTGTAAATCGTGGCGCCACGCAGAACGCGATCGGCGAACACCGCCAGAATGAGCGCGATCGAAATGCCGAAGGCGGCGACCAAAATCGAAAAAACCGCGGTCGTCTTGAACGAATCAACGTACGTTTCGTCGGCGAACAGATTCCGAAAATTCTCCAGTCCAACGAATTCACGCGTTGCGCCGAAGGCGTCCTGAATCTGCACCGACTGCAACAGCGCCTGCGCCGCCGGCCAGAAAAAAAAGACGCCGATAATGACGAGCTGCGGGGCGAGCAGAGCCCAGGGCAGCCATGTGGAGCGAAAGCGAACGCGCTTTTCCATGCGCGCGGATGCTAGCCCTATTCTCGGGCCACACCATTAGCGGCGCCAAAAAAAGGCCCGCGTGCGCGGGCCAAGGTCTATGAACATGCGGTGTCTACAGCGCCAGTCGGAGAGCTCGCTTGCGGAGGAGTACGCATAGAGCACTGGAACAGCAGACGATCGAAATATAACCAACGATCGCTGCGTGCGCATTCATCCAAATAGCCAGTGCGTGCCTGTTGCCGACCAGCGGTCGGTTGCGCTCATGCTCGCCGGCGCCGCGCATCAGCGGTGGCGGCGATCCGCATCCGCAAAGCGTTTAATTTGATAAAACCATCGGCGTCAGCCTGGTTGTAAGCACCCTGGTCGTCATCGAAGGTCGAGATTGCCATGTCGTGCAAAGAATCAGTTTTAGATTCACGGCCAATTACGATGATCGTGCCTTTGTACAACTTCAACCGCACTTTGCCGTTTACGGGTATTTGCGACCCGTCGATCAGTGTCTGCAGCAGCGCCCGCTCGGGGCTGAACCAATAGCCGTTGTAAATCATGCGTGCATAGCGCGGCATCAAGTCATCCTTGAGCGCGACGACCTCGCGATCGAGCGTGATCGATTCGATGGCGCGATGGCCCTTGAGCATGATCGTGCCGCCTGGTGTTTCATAGCAGCCGCGCGACTTCATGCCGACGTAGCGGTTTTCCACCAGATCGAGCCGGCCGATGCCGTGTTTGCCGCCGATCTGATTCAGTGTCGATAGTATTTTTGCAGCAGACAGCTTCTTGCCGTTTACGGCGACGATGTCGCCGCGCTCGTAGGCAAGCTCGACGACTTCGGCCTTGTTCGGCGCTTTCTCCGGCGACACCGTCAGCCGCCACATCGACTCTTCGGGTTCAAAGTTGGGATCCTCGAGAATGCCGCCTTCGTAGCTAATGTGCAGCAAATTAGCGTCCATCGAATATGGTGCGCCGCCTTTGCGCTTCTTGAAGTCGACCGGAATGCCGTGCTTGTCGGCGTATGCAAGCAGTTTTTCACGCGACAGCAGATCCCATTCGCGCCACGGTGCAATGACCTTGACTTCGGGCATCAGCGCGTACGCGCCGAGTTCGAAACGCACCTGGTCGTTGCCCTTACCGGTAGCGCCGTGCGAGATGGCGGTAGCACCCGTCTTGCGCGCGGTTGCGATCAACTGTTTGGCAATTAGCGGACGCGCGATCGAAGTGCCGAGCAGATACTCGCCCTCGTACACCGTGTTGGCGCGAAACATCGGAAACACAAAGTCGCGCACGAACTCTTCGCGCAAATCCTCTATAAAAATGTTGCTCTTCTTGATGCCCAATTGCAGCGCCTTAGCGCGCGCCGGTTCGAGCTCCTCGCCCTGGCCAATATCGGCGGTGAACGTGACGACTTCGGCGCTGTAGTTATCCTGCAGCCATTTGAGAATGACCGAGGTATCGAGCCCGCCGGAATAAGCCAACACGACTTTGCCGGCGCTCGCTGCGCCGGCTTTCTTCGACTTGTTCATTGATGTTCCTATAAACAACGTGGGTCACCGAGTCGCTTGATATCCAGCGCAACGCGGGATCTTGCTTCGCCGTGTGCTGCAACGGCATCAGGATTATAGGGCGCGCTACTGGCCGGCGGTATAGACCCTAGAGGGACCATCGTGCCCGGCGAGATCAAGTCGTGAGCGCTAGGCCGACACTCCAATTCGGTACATGATGACTAGCCGACATTTTTCTCGAGCACGAGATATTCCATAAGTGCTTTCTGCACGTGCAGACGGTTCTCAGCCTCATCCCACACAACGGACTGTGAGCCGTCGATTACCTGCGACGTGACCTCCTCGCCGCGGTGCGCGGGCAGGCAGTGCATGAACACTGCGTCGCGCTTTGCAGCCTGCATCATCTCCGCGTCGACCTGCCAATCTGCGAACGCTTTTGCGCGCGCTTCGTTCTCGGCTTCGTATCCCATGCTGGTCCACACGTCGGTCGTTACGAGATCGGCGCTCCTTGCAGCTTCCATCGGGTCGGAGAAGAACTGCAAATGTTCGCCGGCCTGGGCCAGTGACGCGTCAAGTGCATAGCCTGGAGGAGTCGACACATGCAGGCGAAATCCCAAGCGCTGCGCAGCCTGCAGCCACGTGTACGCCATATTGTTGGCATCGCCGATCCACGCCACGGTGCGCCCGGCGATCGGCCCGCGGTGCTCGATAAAGGTGAATATGTCGGCCAGGATCTGGCACGGGTGATATTCATTGGTCAGCCCGTTGATCACCGGCACCCGCGAATGTGCAGCGAAGCGCTCGAGCTTCGCCTGCTCATACGTGCGAATCATCACGATATCGACCATGCGCGAAATGACGCGCGCAGTGTCTTCGATGGGCTCGGCGCGTCCCAGTTGCGAATCTCCGGTGGTGATATGAATCACCGATCCGCCCAATTGATACATGCCGGCTTCGAACGACACGCGGGTACGCGTCGAAGCTTTTTCGAAAACCATTGCCAATGTTCGGTCGGCCAGCGGCTGATAGGGCTGATAGCGCTTGAACCGATCCTTGATGATGCGTGAGCGCTCGAACACCCACGCGAGCTCGATGTGATCAAAATCGGCAAACTGAAGAAAGTGGCGCAGCCTGCCCGCCATCACTACGCCGCTTTTGCGGTCGCGGTCGTCGCTATCCCTGCTCGCAGAAAATTGAGGATCAACGGGGCGAGGCGCTCAACGATCATGTCTGCTTCCTTCGCGTTCAGAATCAACGGCGGAAGCATCCGTATCACCGTGTCGTGCGTAACGTTGATCAGAAGACCGGCGTCGAGTGCCTGCCGCACCAGTTCGCCGCACGGCCGGTCGAGCTCGATGCCGATCATCAATCCCATGCCACGGATCTGTACCAAACCTTCAATTCCGCCCAGCACACGCTTGAGTCCGCCGACAATGCGCTCGCCCTGCGCCACGGCATTTACCATCAGGCCTTCGCTCTCGATGATCGCGAGCGTTTCAACGCCGGCGCGCATCGCAAGTGGGTTGCCGCCAAAAGTGGTGCCGTGGTTGCCGGGACCAAAGACACCGGTAGCCGGTCCTGCGGCGACGCACGCACCCACCGGCACGCCGGATCCAAGTCCCTTCGCCAGCGTCATCACGTCGGGCCGGACGCCGGCCCACTGATGGGCAAACCATTTTCCGGTGCGGCCGATACCGCTCTGCACCTCATCGATCATCAACAACAATCCGCGCTCGTCGCACAACTGGCGCAGCGCTTTGACGTAAGTCATATCTGCTACGTAAATGCCGCCTTCACCCTGCAGTACCTCAAGCCAAATGGCGAGCACGCGACGATCGGCATCGACGGCACGTCTCACCGCCTCGATATCGTTGTACGGAACCTGGATGAAGCCGGTCGGAAACGGATCAAAGCCTTTGCGCGCTTTGTCACTGCCGGTGGCCGCCAGGGTGGCCAGCGTACGGCCATGCCAGGCGCGCTCCATAACAATCGTCTGCGCCTCGGGCTCGCCGCGCTTGTGCCCGAACATACGGACCAGTTTCAGCGCAGCCTCGTTTGCTTCTGAGCCGGAGTTTCCGAAGAACACTTCCTGCATGCCGGAGAGCGCGCAGATACGATCGGCCAACTGCTCCTGTTCGCGCACTCGATAAACATTTGACGTGTGAATCAATCGGCCCACTTGGTCGGTCAGGGCTGCGACCAGCTTGGGATGCGCGTGCCCCAAACCGTTGACGGCGATGCCGGCCAGGGCATCAAGATATTGTTTGCCGTGTTCGTCGTACAAACGCGCGCCTTTGCCATGCGTGAAGGCAATCGGCAACCGGTTGTAGGTGTTCATCAAGTGCGACATTGTCTGCGTTCCGCCAAAAAGAAACGCGGCAGTCGTACATCGATCCGCGCTCGGGGATTATAGGTCGCTGTAAATGCGTGATCTGTGCCGCTACCGAAAAATCGTAGCTTGTGTAGCGACGACTCAGTGCCTAGTGCCTGCCTTCCGGATTGCGTCGAGAATCTCGTGCGGTTCGACCGGCTTCACCAAGTGGAGATCGAAGCCGGCGTCGCGCGAGAGCTCGCGGTCTTTTTCCTTGCCCCACCCGGCGCCTCCATTCAACTGACACGGACGTACTCCGGCGTGCCTGGTGCTTTGCACATGTTGTGTCTATCGGGCAAGGTTAACCAAGCCGAGTGTCTTATGCAGAAGTTTCCCGGACCCCGACACGGCATTGCGCTGGTTTCCTGTGGATTTACGCCGCCCGCCTGCGCTGCGGCCGGCTCGCGACCAGAGCGATCATCTGGTTTTCCTCCTGGGCCGACAGCACCCGTACCGACGGCACGTAGCCTTGATACACGACGCCGTGCAGCTCGACTTTGTTCTGCACTCTTAGATATCGCACCAGGTATTCGACGATGTTGTCGGTGATGCGCTGGCCCGGAACCAGCACTGGTATGCCCGGCGGGTAGGGGACGATCTGGTCGCAACTGATGCGGCCGGCAATCTCGCGGTTCACCTGATCGTTGTCGTCAAGCAGTTGAACCAGCTCGCCGGTCGAGTAGTACGCATCGCGCGGCAGAAATGCGAGCTCTGTGAATGGCGGCAGATCGGGTGTGCGGTACAGCCGGCGCGGCGCGCGCTTTTCGCGTGCGATGCGCATCAGCGCGTCATACAAACGCGAACACTTGGAGCGCGTCGTGCCGATCGTCAACAGCAGTGTCAAAGTGTTGAACGTCGATTTTTCGACGGTGATGTTAAAGCGTGTGAAAAGCTCGTTCTGAAGGTCGTCGACCGTCATGCCGCATGACGCCACATCGACAGTGATCTTGGTTGGGTCGAGCCGAATGCCGTCATTCTTGACTTCGTCCGGCAGCAGGTCATCGAGCTCGAGCACGCGAAATACACCGGTCGAGTTGATCTGCTCGCGCAATTCGTCGGCCAGCATCAGCGTCCGCTGCAGCAGCTTGTAGCCTTCTAGCACCGCCTGCTTGCGGCTGACATCGAGGCTCGCGATCATGCTGTACATCGGGCTGGTCGACGTGTGCATGTTGAAGTTTTCGCGAAAGATGTGTTCGTTGAAGGTCGGGTCGTTCACATGGATGT
>JACCZX010000283.1 GCA_013695705.1 Burkholderiaceae bacterium
GGTTGCGCGCCGGCTCGCGTGCTGGACACTCCGAGCGCCATCGCGATCAGCACACAGCGCAGGGCAATCAGCATCCGCGAATAGTACAACGGCTATACACTGACGAATCCATGATGGAACGCTCCGGCCGCGCCTCGCTCGCCCGGGAAATGGGCGTGCTAGGGCTGACGGCAACTGGGGTCTGTGCCATGGTCGGCGCCGGCATTAACATCATCCCGTTCATGATTCAGCGCAACGTGCCCGGCATTGGACCGTACGTGCTGCCGGCCTTTCTGTTTGCGGCGTTGCCGGCGATCCTGGCCGGGCTCGCCTACGCGATCCTGGCCTCGGCCATGCCGCGCGCGGGCGGCAGCTATGTCTATGCCAGCCGCGGGTTGAGCCCGTACCTCGGGTTCGTCGCATCGTTCTCGCAATGGTTTGCCTTGTGTATTGCGATTGGCGTGGTGTCGTACGTACTGGTGCCCTTCATTCGGGATATCGCGGTGGCGGCAGGGTGGCAGAGCGCAGCGGCCACACTTGAAACCGGTCCGGTGCGGTTGGCCATCTCGCTCGGAGTGTTGTGGACCGCCGTCGCCGCCAATCTGCGCGGCATTGTTTTTTACCAGCGGCTGGTGGTGCCGCTGATGTTCCTGACGTTTGCGCTCGGTGGTGTGGTGATCGTCGCGGGCTTCTGGTTTGACGCCGGCGATTTTTCAACGGCGTTGATGGCTCGCGAGGGCCGCTCGATTGCCGAGCTGCCAGACACCTTCATGCCTTGGCCGTTCATGTCGGCATCGGCGGTGCTGTTTGCGTCGTTCATCGGCTTTGATGCGATTGCTCAGGCCGGGGGCGAAGCGCGACAACCCGGCCGCAACCTGCCGCTGGCCATTGGCCTGGCGGTCGGCTCGGTCGCCGTCTTCTACTTGCTGTTTACCGCGGCGGTGTACCACGCGGTACCGTGGCAATACGTCGCAGCCGAGGCGCTCGCCCGCGACGTCACGGCGCCGGGCCTGCTCGGCTACTTGCTGCCGCCGTTCTGGACCATCGTGATCGTGTCGGCGGCGGCGGTGGCCCTGGCGAAAGACCTGCCGGCCATGCTGCTCGCGACCTCCCGCCTGATGTTCGCGTGGGCGGAGGACGGCATCTTTCCCAAGGTGGTCGCGTCGGTGCACCCGCGTCATCGCACACCGCACGTCGCTGTGGTCGCCAGCGGCGCCATGGCTACGCTCCGGCGTAATTGGCAGTCACCTGGCCGGCGACTTCTTCCTCGGTGTGGACATTCTCGTCACGGCGATGCTGGTGAATTTTCTGTTGATGGCCGTGTCCGTGCTCACGCTGCCCCGGCACAACCCCAGCCTCGCGCGCGCGATCACGGTGCTGCCTGACGCTGCGCACCGTAACCCGTTCGCAGTGCTTGCCGTTGTGGTGATCGCCGGTTTCCTTGCGGTGCACACCATCAAGGATCTGACGGCGCCCGCCGCCGCGTGGTACTTTCGATCGACCTGGCTGTGGGCTGCGGTGATGGCCGCCGGGACGATCATCTACGCGCGCGAAGTCGCCAGCCTCAAGGGCGCAGGCGTCGACCTGCGCGCGCGGTTTGCGGCGTTGCCGCCGGAGTGAGCGACACGATGGCCGAGGCTTTCCAGGTTCCGAGAACTGAGCTTGCTCCAGGCTTGACGATCTCGCGCGTGCTGACCGGCTTGTGGCAGCTCGCCGACCAGGAACGCGACGGCCGCACCCTCGATCTCGAACGCACCGCTGATGCGATGGTGCCATATGTCGCCGCCGGCCTCACCACGTTCGACATGGCCGATCACTATGGCTCGGCGGAGCTGGTCGCCGGCATTTTCCGTTCGCGGCACAGCGGCGCCGCACAGTATCTGACGAAATGGGTCCCGAAGCCGGGCCGCGTGGCAAGGGCGGACGTGCGCGGGGCCGTCGAGCGGGCGCTGCAGCGACTGCGGACGGAGTCGATTGACTTGCTGCAGTATCACGCCTGGAACTATGCCGACCCGAGTTGGCTCGAGACGCTGTACGACCTGCAGGACTTGAAGCGTGAGGGACTGATTAACCAGCTCGGATTGACCAATGTCGATACGTCGCACTTGCGAATGGTGCGGGCCAGCGGTATCGAGGTGGTGTCGAACCAGGTCTCGTTTTCGCTGCTCGATCAGCGGGCGGCCGCGGGGCTGGCGCCGTACTGCGCTGCCAGCGGGGTGCGGCTGTTGGCCTACGGCACGGTGGCCGGCGGGTGGTTGACCGAGCGATGGCTCGGGCAGCCCGAGCCGGACTGGGAACGGACCGGCACGTGGTCGATGATGAAGTACGGCCGTTTTTTGCGCGTCGCCGGCGGATGGGACGCGCTACAGCGCGTGCTCGCCGCAACGCAGCAGGTCGCGGACCGGCATGGCGTCTCGATTGCCAACATCGCCACGCGCTGCATCCTCGATCACCCGGGCGTCGCGGGGGTGATTGTCGGCGCGCGCCTCGGTGAACGCGCGCACATCGAAGACACCGTGCGACTATTTTCGTTTACGCTGTCCGACACCGATCGCGCGGAGATTCACGCCGCCCTCGAGACGCTGCGCCCGATTCCCGGCGACTGCGGCGATGAGTACCGCAAGCCGCCGTTTCTCACGGCGTCAGGCGATCTGAGTCACCACCTGCAGACGATGCCGGCACCGTACGAATCGAAGATTGGGGCCGATGGCCGGATGCGATGCCTGACGGGGACCGCGTGGGAGACCGCGGCCGGGTTTGCCCGCGCCGTGCGCCACGGCCAGCACATTGCTGTCTCGGGCACGACGGCCACGCTCGGTGATCTGGCGATCGGCGGGCAGGACGCCGCCGCGCAGACCGTGTTTGCGATCGACAAGATCGAGGGCGCCCTGCAGTCATTGGGCGGCGCGCTTACTGACGTCACTCGCACGCGCGTCTACGTGCGCCACGTCCGGGACTGGGAGCCCGTCGCGCGCGCCCACGGCGAACGATTCGGTCGTATCCAACCGGCCAATACACTGATCGGCGCGGAGTTGATCGATGACGAGTACCTGGTTGAGATCGAGGCCGACGCGATCGTCGGCGTATGATTCGCGGATGATGCGCCACTCATT
>JACCZX010000033.1 GCA_013695705.1 Burkholderiaceae bacterium
AATCTCGCCGAATATAAACGGCGGCAGGCAGCGCCTGGGGTAAAAGTGACGCTGAAGAGTTTCGGCCGCGACCGGCGCTATCCAATCGTCAACCGCTTCCGCGACTCCGGCGCGGCATTGCCGAAACCGGACACGTCATTGGTCGTCACATCGGGCGCGACTAGCGAGGCTTATGATCTCTAGCAATGCTGAGTTGCATGTCTTTCGTCATGGCGAGCGCAGCGAAGCAATCCAGTGCTGGTTCGTAAAGACTGGATTGCTTCGGAACCGGCGCTCCTCGCAATGACGGGGTTAGACTCCATGCTAAACGTTCTTCGGCTTGCGCTCCTGCAGCATGTTCCAAACGATGCCGACGATGATCAGCGCTGCGCCGGCCAGCACTGCGAGATCGAACCCCTCGTTGTAGAAGAAATAGCCGACCACGGCGATCAGCGGGATGCGCAGGAAATCGATCGGCACCACCAAGATCGCGTCGCCGTAGCGGAACGCGTTGGTCAGGCAGAAGTGCGAAGCGATGCCGGTGATCGCGATGGCGAGCATGGGCACCGCGTCGCTCCACACCATGCGCAGCGGGAAGGTGAGATCGCTGCCGAGCAGGTTGAGCGGCAGCTGGATGAAATTCATCCAGAATAAAATTGCGAACGTCGTCTCGGTGGCGGTTAGCTTCTTGGTGAAGACGAACGTGATGGCGAAGCCGAGCGCAGCGGCGAGCACGAGCAAGGCGGCGGGCTGAAAGGTCTGCAGGCCGGGCCGCACGATCACCAGCACGCCGAGAAAGCCGAGAAATGTCGCGATCAGCCGGTGCACGGTCATGCGCTCGCCGAGGAAAAAATAGGCGAGCAGGGCGGTCCAAATCGGTGCGGTGAACTCGAGCGCAAAGACGGTGGCAAGCGGGAGATAGAGCAGCGCGGTCGACCAGGAAAATTGCGCGCCCCAATGCACGAGATTGCGGGCGAGGTGGAGCGGCATTTTCTTCACCGAAAGCTCGGTACGCAGTTTCGGTCGCGCCAGCGCCAGCAGGCCGAAGACAGCTACGCCGGCCGCGTTGCGGACCGAGAGAATTTCGAAGATCGAGAAATTTGCGGCGAGCGATCGGATCACGATGGCAAAGGTCGAGAACGAGAGCAGCGCGCCCGTCATCCAAAAGATGACGCGGGTGAGGTCGGATTGTTTGGTTGCAGGGTCCGCCATGCGTTTTGCTGTCATCCCGGAAGCCGCCATAGGCGGCTATCCGGGATCCATAATCCCAGCGGTCCTATCAAGCACCGTGAGTATGGATCCCGGCCCTCGCGGCGCTTCGCGCTGCGCTCGGCCGGGATGACTACTTTGGCATGATGGTGATCGCGATTGGCCGTAACACTCATTCAGCATCGGCTTGGCGGTCAGGCCGGGCCTTCTCGAATGCGGAGAGTTTGGCGCATGCCGCATCGACGGCGACAATTTTTGGAAAATCATCGAGCGGCACCTTGAAGCGGCGTGCGCTGGCGACCTGTGGGACGAGGCAAATGTCGGCCATCGTCACCTGCGCGCCGAACGAATATGGCGCTGGCCGCATCAGCTTTTCGAGCGCCGCAAAGCCGGCCGTGATCCAGTGCGCGATCCAGGCATTCACGGCCTCGTCGTTCTGCCCGAGCGTCTTGCGCAGATAGGCGAGCGGACCGGAATTATTGAGCGGATGAATATCGCAGGCGACGATGTGGGCGGCCGCGCGGACATGCGCGCGCTCGGTCGCGTCGGCCGGGAGCAGCGGCGGATCGGGATAAACGTCGTCGAGGTATTCGATGATGGCGAGCGACTGAATCAGCGTCTCGCCCTCGCTCAGCGTCAGCGTCGGTAAACGCATCTGCGGATTGATCGCCTCAAACGCCGGAAACCTTTGCTCGCCGCGAACGAGATGCACCGGCACGGTTTCGTAAGGCAGGCCTTTGAGATTGAGCGCGATCCGGGTGCGGTAAGCCGCCGAGGAACGGAAGTATGTATAGAGTTTCACAGGCGCTCACTTCTGCGTTTTGCGGTTGGAGCTATTCCCGCTCCCGCACGCGGAGAGGGTGGAGCGCAGCGAGAACCGGGTGAGGGGAAGCTCCGGGCTGTGCGTTCCTGACTTGCCCTCACCC
>JACCZX010000035.1 GCA_013695705.1 Burkholderiaceae bacterium
GATTTTCAGAGCGTGGCTCGGGCGAATGCGTCGCGAATTGAATCTCGTACAGGTGCGCATACAAACCGCCGCGCGCCAGCAATTGCCGATGGCTCCCGATCTCGACAATGCGCCCGTGTTCGAGCACGACGATGCGGTCGGCGCGCTCGATGGTCGATAACCGGTGGGCGACGACGAACGTCGTACGGCCGTGCATCAGACGCTCGAGCGACGCCTGAATGAAACGCTCAGACTCCGAGTCGAGCGCGGAGGTCGCTTCGTCAAGCAGCAAGATCGGCGCATCTTTCAGCAGCGCGCGTGCAATCGAAATCCGCTGACGCTGGCCGCCCGACATGCGGACCGCACTTTCACCAATCGGGGTGTCGAAACCCTGCGGCAGCGACTCGATCAACGGCAACAGAAACGACGCTTCAGCGGCGGCGCGCACGCGCTCTTTGGATGCGTTGCGCTGCCCGCCGTAAGCGATGTTCGCCGCGACCGTGTCGTCGAACAGCACGATGTCCTGCGATACCAGCGCGATCTGCGCGCGCAAGCTAGCCAGGGTCAACTGCTGGATCGGGACGCCGTCAAGCGTGATCTCGCCTGACGTGGGAGTGATGAAGCGCGGGATCAGATTTATCAATGTCGTCTTGCCCGCGCCTGACGGGCCGACCAGCGCAATCACTTCGCCCGGCGCAACGCTTAGTTCAAGATCGACCAAAACGTTCGCGGTCGATTCGCTGTATCGAAACGAAACGCTGCGAAACTCGACCTTGCCGCTGGCGCGCCGGATCGTGCTCACGCCGGCGTCTTCTTCGGTCGGCAGATCCATCATGCTGAACACACTCTGTGCACCGGCTGCCATGCGAGCGAGCGGACCATTCAGGGACGACAAGTGCCGCAACGCCGGCAACAGCAGCAAGGCAGCGGCGAGGAACGTAACGAAATCGCCCGGCGAACTCTGCGTTTCGCGCGCCTGCCACAGCGCCACCATCATCAACACGGCAACACCGGTCGCGCCCGCGATCTGAGTCAACGGCGTGGCCGCCGACCACGCGACCTGCATCCTCGTTGCGAAGCCCCGCAGCTTGGCGTTGATGTGACGAAAGCGCTCGTTTTCGTAGCCCTCGCCGTCATAAATTTTCACCACGCGCCGGCCTTCGTGCGCTTCCTGCACCGCGCGCGTCATCTCGCCCAGCATTACCTGATTCTCGACGTTCAGTTTGCGCAGCCGTCGACTGAATGCACGTAGAGTCAGCGCGATCACCGGGGCTACCGCCAGCGCAACGATCGTCAGTTGCCAGTTGTAGTAAAGCAGCATCAACAGCAGACCGAGCACTATCAGCGAATCACGTACCGCCGTGCTCACAACTTCTGCGGCGAGATTCAGCGCGTTGGTGGCTTCATTAACAAACTTGGAGATCACGACGCTCGACGGTAGCTGCTCGAACGTCGCAGATGGCCACCGCAACATGCGATCGAACATTGCCATGCGCAATGTGAGCAGGATCGATTGCGAAATGCGGTTCAGCAGGTACGAGCTGGCAAAAGTGGCGACACCGCGCACGATGAACAATCCGACGAAGGCAAGCGGCAGCCACAATATTTCGCGCGAATCGCGCTCGAGCAGCGCGCGATCCGTCAGGACGCCGACCAGCTTTGCCAGGATGGGATCGGTTGATGCGGCAACAGCCGTTGCCACCAGCGCAAACGCGAGCACCTTGCGATGACCGAGCACCATTTTGAACAACCGACGCAGATTCGGGTCGTCGAGCAGGCGTGGATGAGACTCGGACGAACTCGTCATAGTGTCGCGTGCCAGAATTCTTCTATGGGATTACGAGCTCAACACGCTGGCAGTGTATGCGATGCGCCTCATTAAGCGACTGCAAACGACATGGCGCCGCTGATCGTCCGCCTGCCTAATCACCTCGGAGACGCGTGCATGGCACTGCCTGCACTCGATCTGCTGGCGGCCAATGGATACGCGTTGACGCTGACCGGGCGCCCGTGGGCTGCGGATCTGTTTGCAGCGTATGCGTGGAGTGCTGTTTCGTTGGCCGGATCGCGCTGGCAACACGTTCGGACTCTGCGAAACACCGGGGTGAAATCGGGGCTGTTGATGACGAACTCGTTCAGCACCGCGCTGGAATTTCGGCTGGCGGGTATTTCGACCACAGCCTATGCAAGCGATGGCCGCTCGTGGCTGCTGGGCAAGGCGGTTCCGGTTGCGGTCGCCGATCACATGGTCGAGCATTACTACCGGCTTGCGAGCGAACTGGTCCGCGCTGCGCCGACGATTCCGCCTGACATCAACTTGCAGATCAGCAATCACGCGCGCAAGCGAGCGCATGAACTTCTTTCAGCGCACGGCGCAGGTTCGCGTTACGTCGTGCTGTGCCCCGTCGCCACCGGGCTCCATCGCGGCAAAGTCAAGGCGTGGGGTGGCTTCGAGCGACTTTGCCGCGAGTTGCTTGAAAGCGGGCTTCACGTTGTAGCGCTACCGGGTCCGAACGAGACGGCAACGGTGCGCGATGCACTACCGGGCGCCATCGTATTGCCCGAAGCAGACCTTTCAACCTTTTCCGCAATTCTTGAAGATGCGCGACTGGTCATTGCCAACGACAGCGGGCCAGGCCACCTGGCGGCAGCTGCAGGCACGCGATTGATCAGCGTGTTCGGCGTCACCGAGCCACAAAAAACGCGGCCGTGGAGTAGCAAAGCGACGCTGATCGGAACGGCCAATGGCTGGCCGCACTACGAAGACGTTCGAGCTGCCATCGACACCGCGCTGCGTGATTGAGTCTTGTAAGTTTCGCGCGCCAGGCATACGCCGAGCACGATCGCGATCAAATGCCCTTCGTTGAACGTGAAAGTGTGAGCTGAAAAGACTGGTAACGCACCATGCCAGCAGCAATGCGCCGCCGGCCACTCTGAACGGTCCATCAACCGGCTGCCTTAATGCGGAAACCAAAAACCACGCAAAGACCAGCAATCCGAGCAACCCGGTTTCTGCAAGGATCAGTAAATACTGATTGTGCGGATCTGCTGTGAGCGTTGCCCGCCATCCGCTGTAACGCTGCGTGACCACGCGTCGGTATTGCTCGGGAAATGATCCGAGCCCATGGCCGAACAGTGGCGCCTCGCGCACGATCACCGCCGTCATTTGCCACATCACCGGGCGAATTCCCATCGATGTGATTTCCGCGGAATCGCCGGCCTGTCGGATCTCCTGCACACCACGCTCGAAGCGCTGATTGATCAACGGGGAGGCCCAGAGCACGACACACGCCATTGCCACCAGGG
>JACCZX010000045.1 GCA_013695705.1 Burkholderiaceae bacterium
CGTTACTGGGGTCCTGGGTATTGGGGCTCGAGTTACTGGGGGCCTGGTTGGGGTTACTGGGGGCCGCCCGCCGTCGCCTATTCCCCTGCGGTAATTGTTCAGCAGGAGCCCCGCGTTTGGGTCGAGAGTGATCAGGTCCAGTCGCCAACACCTGCTGCGCCCGCGCCTTCCAGTGATTCGAATACACAGCAGTGGTGGTACTGGTGTGCAAGTAGCAGGAGCTACTACCCTTATGTGGCCAGTTGCACCGAGGGCTGGCAACGCGTCGCGCCGCAGTTATCGCCGGGCGCGCGATGAACTCCGCTGGAAAGTGGTCGATCATCACGGTGATAGCCGCTCTTTCTGGCTGCGTGACGGTTCCGACTGGCCCTACCTACACGGCAATGCCAGGCAGCCGCAAGAGCGTCGATCAGTTTCAGTTTGACGATTCATCGTGTCGTCAATACGCGGTGCAAACGGCCGGTGCGACTCCCGGCGATGCAGCGGCAGATGCTGCCATCGGCAGCGCGGTCGTCGGTACGCTTCTGGGTGCCGCGATCGGCGGGATACTGGGCGGTGGCGACGGCGCGCGCATCGGCGCCGGCTTCGGTTTATTCAGCGGTAGCGCGGTCGGCGCCGGCAATGCACAGGCGGCTTCTTACACGACACAACAGCGGCTCGACAATTCGTATTATCAATGCATGTATTCGAACGGCCACAAGGTTCCGATGCCCGCCAGCTATGCGCGTTCGCTGCGGCATGCCAGCGCGGGCCCAGCGCCCGCCCCGTACGTCAGCGGCGCGCCACCGCGCAATGCAGCCATTCCCCCCGTAAACGCGCCGCCGCCAAACGCCGCGATCCCACCTCCGAATACCCCGCCGCCGAACGCCGCCATCCCGCCGCCGAACGCGCCACCGCCGTATCAACAGCGGTAGCAGGCGCCCCGGCAAACCCTTTCCGAACCTAGTCAGTCGATGATGGCAGTCGGGGCTGCCACTTGACGCCGAGCATCGCGAGCAGGCGCCGAGCATTTTTTGGAGCGTGCAACTTGTCGGTGTTGTCGAAGTAGCAAAAAATATCGCGCGGACTCAATTCAACCTCTGCGTCACTCACCGCCCGTTGCCCGTCGCCGGGCTGGCCGCCGGCACTCCAAATACGCAGTCGCTTCTCCCATGTTCGCAATGCCTGGTCGCTGTAGCGACTTCGATAAAGTTCGGTCGCACCATGCAAACGCAGGTAAAGGAAATCCGCGGTGACATCCTGCAGTTGTGGCCACCGCTCTCCCGTATCGGCGACGACCAACGCAACGTTAAATCGCCGTAGCAGGTCGACAAATTGCGGATCCACGAAAGTTTGATTACGAACTTCGATTGCGTGCCGCATCGGCCGCGTCGCATCGATCTTTAGCGCTGCACGGCCGGTCATTCGCGCTTCGCGCCGGCGTGCCAACGACAGCGCGCTCGCAGTGTCACGTGGCAACATGCGTATGAAAGATTCGAACCGCGCGGCGTCGAACTTCATGTTGGGAGGAAACTGCCACAAGATCGGGCCTAATTTTTCTTTTAAATTGAAGAGCCCCGACGCAAAAAAATTGGCCAGCGGCTTGTCGATCTCCTTGAGCCGTCTGATATGCGTGATGTAACGCGGACCTTTTACGCTGAACATGAATTCGCTCGGCGTCGCGTCGTACCACGCGGCGTAGCTCGCCGGGGTCTGCAGCGAATAAAACGAACCATTGATTTCGATCGTCGGCAGTTTTTTCGACGCATGCGCCAACTCATCAGCCTGCCGCAAGCCGGCTGGATAAAATTCACCGCGCCACGGCGGATAACGCCAGCCCGACACGCCGATTCGAATTGCAGATTCCATTTGAAGACGCATTACAGCAAGCATTCTGCCCGGTGCAGGTACGATCGCGCCTGATCCGACCGCAGGCATTTACTCGCTCATGAGCCAGAAGCACGTCAATTTACTGCGCGATATTTTTCAGGACCCGGTCAACACGAAGCTTTCGTTTCGCGAAGTCGAGTCGCTGTTGAAACATCTTGGCGCTCAGATGGAATCGGTGGCCGGCGCGCGCATGCGCGTGAAATTGAACGAGGCCGAAGGCGTGTTGCATCGACCGCACCATGGCGGCAACACGATGGACCGCCATTCGGTGCAATCATTGCGGGACCTTTTGACGCGCGGCGGCGCGACGCCGGCGCAGTACGAAGCGCGCCGGCCTGATTAATCTCAGCGGAGAACAATGTCGCGTCGCACGCTCAATCTCGACGACCGCCTGTACAAGTACGTTCTCGACGCGTCGTTGCGCGAACATCCGGCGCTCGCCGATCTGCGCGCGGTAACGCGCGATCATCAGCACGCCGGCATGCAGATCTCGCCCGAGCAAGGCCAGCTCCTGGCGCTGCTGGTTAAGCTGATCGGAGCGAGGCGCACAATCGAAGTCGGCGTGTTCACCGGCTACAGTGCGCTGGCAGTAGCGCTGGCGTTGCCTGCCGACGGCAGAGTGCTG